>JAADHR010000100.1 GCA_013151735.1 Calditrichota bacterium
AAACATTACCCGGAGAATTTGACGATTCGATTCAGTTCCTCTTCCGGGTACAATTCGCAGGCAACCTTGAATTCCCATTTTTTAACGGCGGACAGAGGAAAATATGACGATCTGGCACTGGGTGACCGGACGCGGCGTATTCCCTCCGTGCTTCAGAATGCCGGAGCGGGGGTGCCGGATATTGGGTATGCCTGGACGGATCGCAGCAAGGCGCGAAAGCTGGACCGCGTGTCGCGCGCATTCAGTCCGGTAATGGCCCCGCAGCTGCGCAAGGCTCCCGTTAATCAAAGTTATTCTCTCTCCGTTGGGAATCGGGGCCGTCTCTTTGGTCGCCCGTTCGGCTATCTTGCCAGTCTGACGTACCATCACACCTTCTCATATTACGATAAGGGGCTGGTGGGACGCTGGCAATTGACCGGCAAGGTGTCCGAAGTGGATTCCCTGAACACCGATTATCTGCTTTCAGACGAAAAAGGACGTGAGGACGTTCTGATCGGAGGACTGGGATTACTCTCTTACAAGCCCAGCCCCGATCACAATTTTCGGCTGAATTACCTGTTCACCCGGAGCGGGGAATCAACAGCCCGGTATCTGAAGGGGGCCTTCCCCCGCGATTTATCCGACCATGCGGTTTATGAAACCCGAACCCTTCGGTACACGCAGCGGGAAATCCGTTCAACTCAGGTGCAGGGGGAGCACTATCTGAAAGAGTTTCTTAGAATGTCGATTCGGTGGAAGGCATCACTGACGAATTCCTATCAGAAACAACCGGATTTGCGATTTTTTACAGATAATTACACACTTCGGAATCGAGCCGGAAAAACAGACACGGTCTATGCCATTCGACCGTCCATCTACCCGGTACCCACCCGCTATTTCAGAAATTTGAGTGAGACCAACAAGACATTCAATTTAAAAACCACCATTCCCTTTTCATTTCGAAAAGGACTTACCGGGAAATTCAAATTCGGCGGTTCCGTTCTCGATGCCGGTCGAAGCTTTCATGAAAGGCGTTTTGAATATCAACAGGATAAAATTCGATATGATGGGCACCCCGACGAATTTTTCAGACCAGGCAATGTGGGGCTGGTGGACAGCACGCACGGCCTGTTCCGCTTCGGAAATTACATTCGGGATGCCTCTGAACTGCGTGGCAATTACCGGGGGAGGCAGACCATCCGGGCCGGTTTTGGAATGGTTGATTGGCCGGTTTTGGAAAGCCTGCGTGTCATTACGGGAGTGCGGTATGAAACCACCAAAATAAAGGTGGTGAGCCGGGACAAAAGCCTGAAACCGGGGGAATTAAAAACGGCGGATTGGCTGCCGTCGTTGAATGTGGTGTACAATGTTGTTAAAAATACCAACCTGCGCCTGGCCTACGGACGCACACTGGCGCGGCCGACCTTTCGGGAAATGGCCCCTTACGCCTCGTTCGATTTTGTCAACGACTATTTTTTTGTTGGAAATGCCAATCTTAAGCGGACGCTGATCGATAATTTTGACCTTCGGTGGGAATGGTTTCCCAATCCCGGTGAAATCCTGGCCGTCAGCGGATTTTACAAGCGGTTTAAAAATCCCATTGAACGGGCCATTCTAAATGTGAACGGCGAAGTTCAATTTCAAAATGTGAGCAAAGCGACGGTGGCTGGAGCCGAATTTGAGGTGCGAAAGCATCTGGGGAATCTGATTTCCCGGTTGTCCCATTTTCAGTTGGGGGCGAATGTCACGCTTGTGTATTCAAAAGTAACCATTCCCGAAGACGAGCTGCTGGTGATTCGGAATGTCGATCCCAACGCAGACGACTCCAGGCCCCTGCAGGGACAATCGCCCTATATTCTGAATTTTGATCTGGTTTATTCAAATGAAAAAACCGGAACCGTGGCTACGGCCTATTACAATGTCTTTGGGGAACGCATTGCCGCGGTCAGTATGGGGGGGACTCCGAATGTGTTCGAATTGTCCCGGCCCATTCTCAATCTGACCGTTTCCCAGCATATCTGGAGGGGCTTGCGGATCTCGTTGTCTGCAAAGAATTTGCTGAATCCGGCGGTTCGCAAGGTTCATCATTTTAAGGGCAAAGATTACATTTATGAAGACTACAAACGCGGCAGGAATGTTTCCGCCGGAATTTCCTACGATTTCACAAAATAGAGCGCTCTGTTGAAGGGAATCAAAGGGAAAAGAAAGGAGGCAATTGGGTAAAAAGTGGCTCAGCTTTTTGGACACAATTAGGCAAAAAGCGGCATTAGCTTGTTTTTACTTTTTTGCAAAGGAGATGGAGATATTAAACAAAAAATGCGAAAAAAACCGTTACCAAACTTGAGGAGAAAAATATGTTTCGCAAATGGATTATAATTTTTATGATTTTATTGGGTCCCGCACTGGCGTTTGGATCGACCATTGACGTTTATGACGCTGACATTCAACCGGGCGATCATGTGGTGTGGGCATCGGACAACACGTATGTTTTGCACGGGTTTGTTTTTGTGGACAGCACGGCCACGTTGACGATTGAACCGGGAACCATCATTAAGGGCAGTCCCGGTCAGGGCGCCAATGCCAGTGCGCTGATCGTGGCCCGGGGCGCGAAGATTTTTGCGGAGGGGACGGTGGATCGTCCGATTATTTTCACGGCCTTGGCCGACGATGTGACAGATCCAAACGACCTGCCCCTGGATGCCCGCGGGTTGTGGGGCGGTGTGATTCTGCTGGGGCGTGCCCGAATTAACACGGCGGCCCGCGTGGGACAGATCGAAGGCATCCCTTCGACCGAGCCGCGAGGCGCCTACGGCGGCACCGACGATAATGACACGTCCGGTGTGATGAAATACGTGTCGATTCGCTACGGTGGAACGGACATCAGCGCCGGCAACGAGATTAACGGGTTGACCTTTGGGGCCGTGGGAAGAGGAACAGTCATCGACTACATCGAGGTGTTAAATAACAAGGATGACGGCTACGAGTGGTTTGGCGGAACGGTGCAGACCAAACATCTGATCAGCGCCTTCAACGCGGACGACGGCTTTGATTACGATGAAGGGTTCCGGGGCAAGGGGCAGTTCTGGTTTGTGATTCAATCGGACGTGCTTGGAAACCGCATGGGAGAGCACGACGGCGGAACCGTACCGGAAGACGGGACACCCTATGCCATTCCCGAGATTTACAATGCCACGTACATCGGATCGGGAAAAACTTCCGGTAATGCGGCCAATGATCACGGCATCATCATGCGGGACAATGCCGGCGGCAAATATTACAACAGCCTGTTCACGGATTTTGCCGGAGATGCGCTGAACATCGAAGACCTGACATCGGGCGAGGACAGCCGGGCGCGCTTGGCGGCGGGTGACATTGTGTACCAAAACGACGTCTGGTTCGGCTTTGGCGCCGGGGATGCGGCCGATCAGCTGTTTCCGCAGGCCTTTGTGCGGACGGCGATAACCGCTACCGCGAACAACAACCGGTTTGTGGATCCGCAGTTGAAAGGCATCAGCCGTACGAACGACGGGAATTTGGACCCCCGTCCCAAGGCCGGCAGCCCCCTGTGGACGGATTACACAACCGTGCCGAACGACGGATTTTTCACCCCCGTCAATTACGTGGGGGCTTTCGGCTCGGACAATTGGGCCGAAGGCTGGACGGCTCTTTCTCAATTGGGCTTCCTCAAAAAGACGGTTACGGTTGTTGAAGAAAACAACCCCTCAGAAACAGCCCCGAATACCTTTGAACTCAAACAAAATTATCCCAACCCGTTTAATCCGATTACGCAGATTTCTTTTTCCCTGCCGGTCAAAGCTCAGGTGGAATTGGCGGTGTTTAACCTCATGGGGCAGAAAGTGGCGGTATTGGTACACGAGGTCCGAAACCCGGGAACATACACCATCCAATGGAATGCCGCCAGCCGGCCAAGCGGTGTTTACGTTTATCAATTGATGGCAGGCCGCCATCAGGTGACCCGAAAGATGACCTTGATGCGGTGAAGAGGCTCGAGAAAACGAGAGCATGCTTATTTCGCCTTCACGGGGCCTGGGAAAAACTGGCTGTTCACCGTTTCCCGGGGTGCTGCCCCGGGCTCGGGTATGCCGTCCCCTTGGGGCTTTGGAAACCCGAAGGGAAAGCAGGCGGATGTGAAAAAAGTTGCTTTTTTATGTTGGAAATTTTATTTTGAAGGGAACGTGAGACCCATTCAAATCAAAAGGAAATCGAATGTCGACCATCAAACGCCCCAGGCGCTCCATTTTTATAAAGACATTTGGCGGATACCTGTTTATGACGCTGGTGCTCTCGTCGCTGATTCTTTTTTTCTCATTTGAGACCATTCGCTCCTACTATATTCACACCCTTACGCGGAACCTGAAAAACCTGGGCGTTACCTACACGCTGGATATCATTCCCCTGATTAAGGAAAAACGGTTTACGACGCTGGATAGCCTGACCAAACGGGTGGGTGAACGGACAAATACCCGGATTACCATCATTTCGCCCAGGGGTTTGGTTTGGGCGGATTCGAAAAAGAATCCGCAGGAAATGGAAAATCACCTGATGCGCCCGGAGGTGCAAACAGCCCTCAAAGGAATGATGGGAAAATCCCTGCGATTTAGCACCACGGTTAAGCAAGAGATGCTGTACGTAGCCCTTCCCATTCAGAAAAATGGGCAAATTCTGGGGATTGTCAGGGAAAGTTTGTTTCTGAAGGACATCAACACCCTGCTTTACCAGATCAAAATGCGCATCATTATTATCGGATTCTTTGTAACGATTTTTGCCCTTATCGGGGCATTTATTTTTTCGAAGAGTCTCACGCGTCCGATTTTGCAATTGGTAAGGGCTTCCGAGAACGTAGCAAACGGACATTTTGATGTTAAGATTCATCTCAAAAATAACGATGAATTACGCCATCTTGCCGAAAGTTTCAATAATATGACCACGCAGATCTCCGAGCTGTTTACGGAGCTTTCCCGGCAAAAAGAGGAACTCACGGCAATTGTTTCATCCCTGCAAGAAGGGCTTATTGTTCTGGATCCGGAAGGAAAAATCAAACTGGCGAACGACAGCTTTAAGCGTATTGTGAGACACGGGAAAATTGAAGGACGACGTTTTTCGGAGATTTTAAACGTGCAGATTTTTTCTGATCTCATTCAAAAAGCCAGGCTGGAAAATAGAAACCTCGTGGAAGAAATCGAATTCAATCAGAGGGTCTATTTGGTCAGCATGACGCCAATCCCCTGGAAAAATGAGGTTATTCTTATTCTGCACGATATTACAAACCGCAAACGCCTGGAAAAATTGAAGCGCGAATTTGTAGAAAATGTTTCTCACGAGCTAAAAACGCCTCTAACCGCGATTAAGGGCTTTGTTGAAACCCTGGACCAGAATATATCCGGTGAAAACAAGCACTATCTGGATATCATCAGCAAACACACGGATCGCCTGATTTTTCTGGTGCACGATCTTCTTTTGCTTTCGGAGCTGGAACAACGGGAGCCGCACCTGGCCATTGAAACCATTCATTTAGCGGATTTGGTTCGAAATGTGGTTCGGATTTTTGAACAGAAGGCCGAAAAAAAGGGGCTGTACCTTGACCTCCATGTGGAGGAAAATTTACCCGACATTTCCGCTGACCCCTACAAACTGGAAGAAATGTTGATTAATCTGATTGACAATGCCATCAAGTACACGGAAAAAGGGGGGGTCAAAGTGGGGGTGGTGCGGCATAAACAGAACGCCGTCGAGTTTCGTGTAGAAGATACGGGCATCGGGATGAAGACAAAATACACGGACCGGATTTTTGAACGATTTTACCGGATTGACAAATCCCGGTCGCGCCGAATGGGGGGAACCGGGCTGGGACTGTCGATTGTCAAACACATTGTTATGATTCATAAGGGAGAAATCCGTGTGGAAACCGAGCAAGGCCGCGGAACCCGATTTCGAATTTTTATTCCGATTTAGGGGGTTCAGATAAATGTTTTCATTTCCCGATTCAAATAGCTGCTGTAGTCCTTAACCACCGGTTCATAAGGTTCTTCAAAAAGCGACGAAGAGATAATAAAATCGGCTGTGGAGCGGTTACTGGCAACCGGGATATTGTATAGCGCAGCAATGCGCAAAAGGGCCTTTACATCCACATCGTGGGGCTGGGGTTCCATTGGATCCCATAAAAAGATCAAAATGTCGATTTTGCCTTCGGCAATCAGCGCGCCCAGTTGAAGGTCGCCTCCCAGCGGACCGGATTTGAGCCGCTGAATGTTCTTTCGGGGGATGGACAGCCCGTTTTGGGAAATCAGCAAATCCAGCGTTTTTTCAACCAGACTTCCCGTTGTTCCCGTGCAAACAATATTGTGCACAAGCAGTCTTTCGTGATTCCATTCCACCCATTCGATTAAGTCCCTTTTTCGGTTGTCGTGGGCAACCAGGGCAATGGTTTTTATTCTTTCCATTAAAATCGTCCTTTTTTACTTTGCCGTTGCAAATTGAGTCCAACACGGTTTTTGAACAGATTCATCCCATTAATTTAGGAAAAACAGGTTACAATTGTATGAGAATACGGTTTTAAATGGGTTAAATCTATTCATTCAGAAATTTCATGGCCAGTTCCACGTCGTTTTTGCTGCCAATAATAAGCGGGGTTCGATGTCCCAAATTTCTTGGCTGAATATCCAGTATTCTCTGTTTGCCGTCGGTGGCCAGGCCCCCCGCCTGCTCAACCACGAAAGCCAGAGGATTGGCCTCGTACAGGAGGCGGAGCTTGCCCTCCGGATGCATGCGATCCGTAGGATAAAGAAAAATGCCGCCATACAGGAGGTTTCGGTGAAAATCTGAGACCAACGACCCAATATAGCGGAGTGAATAGGGTCGATGGGTGGTCGGATCCTCTTCTTTTAAATACTGAATGTACCGGCGCATGCCTTCAGACCAGCGGTTGGTGTACCCCTCGTTAACCGAGTAATACGGGCCCCACTCGGGAATTTTCATGTTCTCATTGGAAAGTAAAAATTCACCGATACTCGGGTCGTACGTAAATCCGTGGACACCCTGCCCGGTGGAATACACGAACATGGTGCTGGAGCCGTAGAGGATGTACCCGGCGGCTACCTGCTTGTATCCTGGCTGAAGGACATCTTCCAACCGGCCTTTTCCCGATTCGGTTACCCGGCGGAAAATTGAAAAGATGGTTCCGATGCTCACATTGACGTCAATATTTGATGACCCGTCCAGTGGGTCAAAAAGCATGACATAGTTTCCGACAGGATGATAGTCGGGAATCTCAATCAATCCGTTGCTTTCTTCGGAGGCCATGACGCAGAGATGCCCGCCGTGGTCCATCGCGTGAATAATGGTTTCGTTGGATAAAACATCCAATTTTTTTACATCTTCGCCAAACACATTTTCATCACCTGTGTACCCCAGAATATCGATGAGGCCTGCCTTGCTGACCAGCCGGGCCAGAACCTTGGCGGCTACGGACAAATCCGATAACAAACCCGAAAACTCACCTGTCGCACCTGGGTGCTTTCGCTCTTGTTCCATAATATGGCGCGAGAGCGTCATGATTCCGGATGCAGTCATTTTTTCCCTCCTGTTTTTGGTTTGAATAGGGCATCGCTCAAACCGGTGTTCACTTTGTAATGGTTTAAGTAAACATAGATCGTCCCCTTCCGAAAAGCCGGCGTAAAAAAAGAATGTGCGTTCATCATTCGCGATCGAAGTTTTTTAGTCGCTGAATCCGGATAGGTCGTATTCATTTCAAAGCGTGAGATAATTTTGACGGGCAGCCAGAAAGCGGATGCGATTTTTTTATAATCAAATGTGATCTGCATGTAGTTTCCGGTTGAATCGCTGGTTTTAAGCCGGATTAACAGGAAATTTTTTTGATCGACATAAAGATGCGTTTGGAGCGGAATGGATTTCAGACGGCGGGATTCTGCGAGAAGGTGATACACCGGCTTGTGGTTGATTGTATCCAGGCCTATCAAACGGGCATTCTTTTTCCATTTTTCAAGCCGATCGGGAGGCACACCCAGTCCTTCCTTGGGAAGAATCGCCAATCCCTTCGCTTCAAAATGATAACGATTGGGTTTTTTGAAGTAGATTTTCACCTTCATCCGCGGCATGCGAACCCCGGGAATATTAACCACAATACGGGCATCCGCGGTGTAATCGTGAATAGCCTGCCAGTGATCCTGCATTTTTTGGAAGATTTCGGACACCGGCGGCAATTCCTGTGCAGCGACCTTTCCGAAAACGAGGAAAGAAAACACAAGTAGGATGCCGGTCGTAACCTTTTTTATCACGACAAGATATCCTTTCGCTGAAAAATAAGGGCGCTCAGACCAAAAAAGCCAATCGAATAAAGTGCCAGAACCCCTGCGTACTTTCCAATCGCTGCCCATGGAATCGGGTCGGCGAAAGCCTTTTCCCAGACATCCGTGTAGGTGGTAAACAGATAGGGGCGAACGGTTTCGAATGCCGGAATGGGGCTGGCTGTTATGATGAGAAAAATAATCAGGACGACAATGCTGCCGATAATCGGCCCGATTGCATTTGAAACGAGCACGGAAAACAGGAATGCCAGACTGGCGATCACGCTCATGGCTACGATAGCCAGAGCGTAAGCCAGAGCAAATCGCAAAAGCGCTTCCCGAAGCGTAAAAATGAGAATGCCGTCCTTTAAAACCACTAAGTCTCCGAGGCCGAAGAGAAAATATCCGACAATCAGGCTGAGCAGGGCCATGAAAATGAGAAGCAGTGCTGTGTAAACGAGTGAAAGAATGATTTTGGAGATAATAATCTCCAGCCGGGATGGCGGGCGCGTCAGGATGGTTCGAATGGTTCCGGAGGCCGATTCCCCGGCCACGCTGTCTCCCGGAACCAGAACGACCAGCAGCGGGATGTGCACAAAAAGCGTGTTCATCAGCATTCGTGACACGAACATCCCGTTAAAAACATGTCCAATGACGATGAAATTCTCCTGAATGGCTTTTAACGCCGGGGAATTCAGGACGAATTCACCCCCGCTCAGTTTCATGGCAATGAAAAAAAGCGGCAGAAAAAAACCGATGGTGGCAAATCCGATGTACGTTCGCCACCGTCGAAAGGTTTTAATCCATTCAATTTTTACGAGTGTCCACATCTTCAGCCTGTTTTAAGATTGAAAGATAGAAATCCTCAAGGGATGTTTTGGGCGTTAGTTCAAATACGGGTATGTGGGACTGAACCAGCCGTTCGTTGATCTCCGGGATTTTCGTGTAGTCGACCTGGATTTTCAAGGCCCCCTCCTGAATCTCAACCTCCTTGCTGAAACCGGATTGGATGAGAACCGACTGCGCGCGTGCCAGCTCCGGTGTCCGGATGGTCAGTGTGGTTTTTCCGCTTTTCAAGAGCTCTTGCACATCGCCCTGAACCAGAATTTCACCGCGATGAATAATGGCCATTCGTGTGCAGATTTGTTCAACCTCGTGAAGCAGGTGAGAGGACAGAAAAATCGTAACCTGTTGCTCGGAAATGGACTGAATGAGCTCACGTACCTCCTTCATTCCCTGAGGGTCAAGGCCAAGAGACGGTTCATCCAAAATCACCAGTTTGGGGTGGTTAAGAAGCGCCTGGGCAATTCCGAGCCGCTGTTTCATTCCCTGAGAATAGACTTTAACGTGATCGTCGGCTCTGTCCCTCAGTTTGACGATCTCCAGTATCTCATCGATACGTTCCGGGGATACGCCCCCTGAGAGGCGGCCCAAGATTTCCAGATTTTTTCGTGCGCTCAGGTAAGGATAAAAATCAGGCCGTTCCACCAGGGCACCGATTTTCAACAGACTCTCCTTTCGAAATTTGGGAAAGGGTTTCCTGAAAAGACGAATTGCGCCGGAGGTTGGCCGAATCAGACCCAGAAGCATGCGAATCGTTGTGCTTTTCCCGGCCCCGTTGGGTCCCAGAAAGCCAAACACATCTCCCTTAAAAACCGAAAGATTGACATCCGATACGGCCGTGCGGGTCCTGAAGGTTTTTGTGAGGCGGGATGTTTCAATGATGGTCTCTTCCGAGCGGGGTGAAGACCGGGTTGAATTTCCAGAATACGTGGTTAAGTTCACTGGAATTCCCTGTTGGTTGGAAATGGCTGGAAATTGCTACATGTTAATCTACTAAAATGGCAGGCGAAAGTCAAGGATATTTCGCCTGGCTTAAATCCCTGTTAACCCGTAATGACCCAAACAGCATGAAGAGGCGTATTCCAAAAATGCCTAAATGGATTTCCATTTCGAAGAAAAATGTCTTGAATTTTACGAAGGATATCCTTAATTTGAGAACGACTATTGAAAGAGGAGGCTCAAATGGAAGAGGAGCTTTTAAACCAGGTGATACGTTTCTTAAAGGGGGAGAAGGATTTCGTTGTGGCTGCAAAAAAGATCTGGAAACACATGGTTGCCCTTCCGAAATGGAGAAATCTGGATTTTGAGGACTTTGTTGACATTCTAAAGCAATCTCCGGAACTGGATGTGATTGGCGATATGAATGAAAACCCGTTCAAGGGTGCGGGATTGACGGATGAGGAAACACAGGAAGAAATCCGAAAAATGGAAGAATTGGGGTACTATTTTGGACCAAGTGTCGTGTTGAAATCGCATGTGCCAACCCCGCAGGAACTGGCTGGATTTTTGGGATCGAAAATTGATCAGGCCTATCACGATCTTCTAAAGGTCTGGGATAATCGGCCTAAAAATGATCCGGAGAGCGAAGATCACCTTCTTGAAATTCTGGCGGAAGTGCAAAGGCTTCGGCGGGAGATCCAGCAGAATCTGGAAAAATCACAATCGACGCAAGAGGATTCCTGATGGAGCAAAAAACACATCTGAAGGCACAACGGGATTTTATCGGACAGGTTCTTGAAATACAGACGGATTATTTCTCGCGGGTCTCGCTCGTCACAAAGGAAGAAATGGTCGTAGATGACTACGGCCTGATTCACGGCGGGTTTACATTTGGTCTGGCCGATTTTGCGGCCATGCTCGCGGTCAATCACCCGAATGTTGTATTGGCTTCCGCTAACGTGCAGTTTACCAAACCGGTAAAATTGGGTGACATTCTGATTGCCATCGGGCAGGTTCTTGAAAAATCCGAATCGGAGCGGCTGGTGCACGTGCAGATTTTTGTGGCCGAACGAACGGTCTTCGAAGGGGATTTCCGGTGCAGGATCCTGTCAAAGCATCCTCTGGCTTAGTCCGCGGCGGGAAGATTTGTTAATAACCCCGCTCGGTATTACACGGGGTGCATCCGGTACGACCGCTTTTGTGCAGATGTTCGGATAGAAAAGGTTGAAAACTGGGAAGGGATTTCCCGGGAGGACGAATGGGCCTGAAACTTTTGGTAGTTGTCATTGCCAGCCTGATTCTTATGGTTTCAATTGATCTTTTTATCGGGTGGTACGAAGGGTATTTGCGGTATCGTTTTTCAAATGACCGCATTATTCTCCAAATTAAACGGTTGTTCTGGATTATCCTGGCCCTGCTGTTCTGGATGAATCTTTCGGCTCGCCGCCTGCTGCCTTCCATTAACGTATCTCACCTGTTGTTTGTGGCATTTATTTTTTGCATCTACGGATTTTTAAGAACATTTTACCAAAAACGGGACGGAGACAAAAAATAGATCGTTTTTTGTTCTGCAAAAATGAATCGGTCAACTCGCAAAAATTAAGGGATGTTTTATGAATCGTGATTCTCTCATTGCCTATCTGAATGATCTGTTGGCGATTGATAATTTTCAGGATTATTGCGTGAATGGGCTTCAGGTAGAAGGAAAGCCGGACGTCCTGAAAATTGCAGGCGGTGTCAGCGTCAGTCAGCGTTTTATTCACCAGGCCATTGATTGGGGAGCGGATTTGGTGCTTTTGCATCACGGGCTTTTCTGGAAAAGCGATCCGTATCCCTTTTATTTGAGGGGTATTCAGAAAAGGCGATTGGAACTGCTCATAAAAAATGATCTGAATCTGGTCGCTTATCACCTGCCTTTGGATGCCCACGATAGATTGGGTAATAATATTCAAATCTTACAAAAGCTGGATTTGCGGCCTGTGGAACCCCTTGAAGTTGGATTTATCGGGACGTTTCGGGAACCGCTTTCGCGGGATGCCTTTCTGGCGTTGGTGAATCAAAAGCTCATGTGCGACGCAGCCCCCTTTTTTTATGGGCCGGATGCCATTCAAACGGTTCTGGTTATTAGCGGGGCCAGCTCCGCAGCTTATCAGGAAGCAGCCGCACGGGGAGTGGATGCGTTTGTTGGGGGTGACATTCGGGAAGAAAATGTGCGGGGTATCGAGGAAGTGCAGTTGAACTACATTGCCGCCGGCCACTACAATACCGAACGTTTTGGCGTTCAGGCTCTTCTGAACCATTTGACCGAAAAGTTTGATCTGGAAACGGCCTTTTTTGAGATTCCTAACCCGATCTGAAAGGATTGACAGTTTTGCCGGACAGCAGACACGACCGCTGTTTGGAAAAAGAAACGTTTGGATGATCGTGAATCGAAAAAATGGAGGGACGTAAATGAAGCTGAAAAAATATGTCTGGTTAGTGTGGGTTTTGGCCATTGTGGTCGGCCCGGGGAATCCGGCATTTGCCCAAAAAAATATCCCAAATATGATGCCGGATACGCCGTGGAGCTTTTTGTCCACGTCTGCCATTCATGCGTACCAGTTTGTTAAGGCTCATCCCACGTACGATGGCCGGGGTGTGGTGGTCATTGTCTGCGACAGCGGCGTTGATCTGGACACGCAGGGTTTATTGAAGACCTCAACCGGTGAAAAGAAAATCATCGACGTACAGGATTTCTCCGGCGAGGGGGATGTGAAATTAACGAAAGCCAAAAAGGGTGAAGAAAACGGAGAGGCGTTTCTCCAGAATGCCGCCGGCCAGAAACTTTATCATTACGATAAATTGGCCCTCAGCCCCAAAGACAGCACGTACTGGATTGGATTTTTGGATGAATCAAAATTCAAGAATTCCGGCGTTCCGGATTTCAACAACAACGGCAAACGCAATGACAAATTTGGCGTGGTGGCGTTTAAGGTAACCAAAGACGGGAAAACGTATTGGGTTGCGTATGTAGATACCGATGCAGACGGCCAATTGGATGACGAGAAGCCCGTGCGGGATTACCATGTGAATTACGACGTGATTCATTTGCGGGGCCGGAATGTTAAGAAAAAGCAAGAGCTTATGAGCTTTGCTCTGAATATTCGACCCGCCAAAAAGATTGCGTCTTTCTTTTTTGCCGACAATGCCCACGGAACCCACGTTTCCGGAATTATTGCCGGCTACCAGATTAACGGCCAGCCGACATTGAACGGCATTGCGCCTGGTGCGCAGATTATCGGATTAAAAATCGGGAACAACACACTGGCAGGCGGGTCGACTACATCCGGCAGTATGAAAAAGGCCTTCGAATACGGTGTAAAGTGGGCCAAGGATCATCCGGATAAGGCTGTGGTTTTTAATATGAGTTATGGTATTGGGTCCGAAATTGAAGGGCGAAGCGATATTGACCGGTTTATCGATCGAATTCTGAAAGAGAACGAAAATCTGGCGATTTGCCTTGCAAACGGAAACGAGGGGCCGGGAATTTCATCTACCGGAACGCCTGCGGCCGCTTTTTGGGCCATTTCTTCAGGTGCCATTATGCCGTGGCAAAGTGCAAGGGATTCCTACGGCGCCGGAATTAAGCGGCATGTGATTCTGCCCTTCAGCTCACGCGGGGGTGAAGTGGCCAAGCCGGATGTGTTGTCACCGGGGGCGGCTATGTCCAGCGTGCCGCCTTACGCCCGGAGCGAAAATTTCTGGGGAACCAGCATGGCATCTCCCCAAACGACCGGCGCAGTGGCCTTGCTGATGAGCGCTGCCAAACAGCAAAAACCGGCCATCCCCATTCGCGGGGCGCTCATTAAACGAGCGCTTAAGTATGGAGCGGACTGGCTTCCTTACTACACGGCCATCGATCAGGGCGGAGGGGTGGTTAATGTTGAAAAATCGTTCCAAATCCTGAAAAAATATGCCAGACGTCACGAGGAAAAGGAACTGCGGGATTACAAAATTACCACGGAAAGCCCCATTTTCCCGGATGACAAAGGCCCCACGGCCTACTGGAGAGCCGGAGGCTATTTTCCTCATGGTACGGATCAGCAGGTATTTCACATAAAAGCCATTTTCCCGAAAGAGAAAACGCCCGATCAAATCGAGCATTTTTTCAGGGCATTTAATCTGAAATCCGATTCACCCTGGTTGGTTGTGAATAAAAAATCAACTTACATTCGGGCCGATGAGCGGGCAACGGTTCCTGTGTCGTATGATGCCTCAAAAATGCAGAAACCGGGGTTGTACGTCGGAAAGGTTGTGGCTTATTTGAAAGGCGGACACGGCGATAAATTTTCAAAATCCAATACGGAATTTGAACTGTGGAACACCGTAGTTGTCCCCTATATTTTTAACAATGAGAATTTATATCGGCTTCATCTCTTGCGTCAGGCTCTTGAGCCGGGAATGATTAAGCGGTATTTTCTGGACATTCCGCCGGGTGCCAGCAGCTTTACGGCAAAAATAAAAGCCTCGCAAGGAAAATGGAGCCGGATACGGGCCCAGCTTTTTGATCCGATGGGACGGGGCTATGCAGCCACAGGGTATGCCACCAGTAAACTTGGTAACCCGGTCTCCGTTTCTGTGGTGGGAGAGGATTTGGTTCCGGGAATCTGGGAACTGGACGTCATCGCTGATTTTCGCAATCCCCAAAAGGCTTATTACGATCTGGCCGTGGATTTCAACGGATTTTCTATTCAGCCGAAAATGATTAAGAATGTGACCTACAAAATGGGCGAAAAACCCCACGGGACGTTTACCGTTACCAATCGATTCAATCGGGTTTTTAAGGGATTCGCTATGGGAAACATTCTGGGCTACGAAAAAATATCCTATAAAAAATCCAGTGGAAAGGATCGGATTCGTTACACGTTCAAGGTGGACCGCTCCGTAAAAAGGGTTTCCTTTAAACTGCAAATGTCACCGGATGATTTCAACAAATTTACGGATATTGCCACAAATATCTACGATTCCAATGGGCGGGCCGTGGTTCAGAGCGGGCTGACGTACGATCGGCTAACACTCAATTTGACTCCCCCCAAACCGGGAAAATACACCCTGGAGGTGTGGGGCGCTTACACGAACCCGTCTTCAAAGTCGCCCTGGAAAGTTAAGCTGACTGAAAAATATTTTGTCAAAAACCCGATTTCCGTTTCATGTAAGAAAATCGGGGCCGGTTTTTTAACCCTTTATCCGGATATGCCAGTCAAAATGAAATTTACGCTTGGTCAAAGTCCGATGCTTCCACCGGAAGGCATGAATCTGTTCGGTGAGATTCTTTTTAAGGATTCTAAAAATCGATTTCCGGCGGCTGTGTTTCCGATTCAATTAGACGTGAAGTTGAGTGATTAAAGTGGAAGTCCGAAAAAGATATCCCCAAAGTAAGAATCCCCGGCACTTTCAAAGTGCCGGGGATTTCTGGTATTAAAGATATTTCAACCCTTTTTTACCAATATCCTTTCGATAATAGGCCCCTTCGAAATGAATGGATTGAACGGCGTTGTAGGCTCCTTCCATGGCCTCCTTTAACGAATCCGCCA
>JAADHR010000101.1 GCA_013151735.1 Calditrichota bacterium
TTTGGGGTTTTGCGGGTCTTTGTCTTAGGCTTTTCTCAATAAAAAATGCGAAAACTCTTTGCATGCCTGTAAAAGGTTTCCTCAGTTACTTTTACAAAACGAAAGGGGTTTCTTTTTTTGTTGATTGCTATCGTGTAAACGTGTATTTTAATATAGACAACGTGAACTATTTTCGCCCGAATGACACGAGTTCCGGAGATTTAATTTCAATAAAATCAATTCACGAAATTTGTGGGAAAAGATATTTCAAAACAGATTTACGCATAAAAATCGGTGAAATGAACAGCGGTAGGTTTCAGGAAGGAACCCGTAAATCAATCCGACTATATTGAAATACCAGAAAGGAAGTCCCATGTCTGAATTCAGACACAATTTAATTACCAATGAGTGGGTGGTTGTTGCAACAGAACGAGCCAAGCGTCCACACGATTTCGTTGGGAAAAAGGCCGGTTCCCCCCTGCCGGACTACAGCGAAACCTGTCCCTTTTGTCCGGGAAATGAAAAAAATACGCCGGTTGCCGTTTACCGCTATCCTGTGGAGGGGGACTGGCGGGTTCGGGTCGTTCCCAACAAATTTGCAGCCCTTAAACCAACGGAGAGCCTCGAACGGGAACAGGTGGGCCGATACCTGAAATTTGGCGGATTTGGGTATGCGGAGGTTGTGGTTGAAACGCCCCGTCACAACCAGTCCCTTGGGACGCTCTCTGTTGACGAAGTGTACCAGGTTATGTTGGCGTACAAGGCCCGCTACGACATCCTTTCAGCAGACGAGCGCATTGATCTGGTCACGATTTTTCGAAATCACGGCGTGCGCGCCGGTACATCGCTGGAACACCCGCATTCACAAATTATTGCCACCCCGTTGGTTCCTTTGCGGGTACGGAATCAGCTGGAAGAAGCCCAGCGCTATTCGGCCAATTTGGGAAGCTGCGTTTTTTGCGACATCCTGAAAGAAGAAAAAAAGGACGGCCGGCGGTTGGTTCTGGAAAGCGAACATTTTGTGGCATATGAGCCCTTTGCCTCCCGCTCGCCCTTTGAAACCTGGATTTTGCCCCGGCGCCATCAATCGGTTTTTGGGGCCATTCATCTGAATGAGCTGCACGATATGGCGAAAATTGTCCGGGATGTTTTGTACAAAATTCACAACGGACTGGAAAATCCGGATTACAATTTGATTTTGCAGTCGGCCCCGACACGGGAAGATGATGTGGATTATTACCACTGGTACATCCGGATTATTCCGCGTCTGACGACCCCTGCAGGCTTTGAAATGGGCACCGGAATCTACATCACAACCGCCTACCCGGAAGAAACAGCGGAGTTTTTGCGAAAGGTGAAGGTACCGCAATAGGATGGAAAAAAATCCTCTTGTCAGTCCCCGCCACGTTTAATGTGCCGGGGCCTGATGAGGAAACTGATGAATAAAGAAAGGGTTTTCCATGTTTTTTGCCCCGTTTATTATTTTGGTTTTGTTGATTTATTTTCTAATCCTCATCGGTCTGATTGTGTTTGTGGAAGTTGGAGCAATTGCTTACGTATTCGATAAAATAGGAGTTGCCGAGGGGTATGTTTTTTCGCTTCTTTTCCTGACGCTCATCGGAAGTTTTATTAACATCCCGATTAAACGCATTCAGTCAGGAGAGTTGGAGCCGTCCGGGCAGGTGGTGCAGTTCTGGGGGTACCGTTTTGTCATTCCGGCTGCTCCCCGCCCGCGCGAAACCCTGTTGGCGATTAACGTAGGAGGGGCACTCATTCCATCCCTTCTGGCGCTTTATTTGATGGTGGCTCATCCGGGACTGCTTTTTAAAGATTTAATGGCCATTGCCATTGTTGTGCTGGTTGTTCACCGATTTGCACGGCCGGTTCGGGGCGTGGGCATTACAACGCCGGCCTTTCTTCCGCCGCTAATTGCCGCGTCGTGCGCCCTTATTCTGGCCCCTGCCCACAGTCCCATTGTGGCTTACGTTTCCGGAACACTGGGAACGCTTATTGGAGCCGATTTATTGAATCTGAAAAAGATTTCCGAACTGGGTGCACCGGTTGCATCTATCGGCGGTGCCGGTACGTTTGACGGTGTTTTCCTGACGGGAATTATCGCTGTGCTTCTGGCTACCTGGTAGGTGAATGAATGACTGTAAAAACCAACAGTCGCTCCGGAAATGGATTGTTTACCTTTCGGGATGTTTTTTTGGAAAAACAGCGTGTCCCCATTCTTCGAAATATTTCCCTCTCAATTCAAGCCGGTGATTTTGCCGTTCTTCTGGGGCCTTCCGGTGCCGGGAAAACCTCTTTTTTGCGGTTGTTCAATCTTTTGGAGCTCCCCACCCGCGGAGAAATTTTTTTCAAAGGAGAAAATCTACTCCGTTTTTACCCGCCGGAGCTGCGCCAGCGCGTGGTGATGGTGATGCAAAAACCGATGGTTTTCGAAGGTTCCGTCCGGGATAATCTGACCATCGGGTTGACGATTCGTAAACGGCCTGTACCCGATCAGCCGGTGCTGGAGGCTGTTCTTCGGAAATGCAATCTCTCCCCGGATATCCTGCCGACAAAAGCCAAAACGCTCTCCGGTGGGGAACAGCAGCGGCTTTCTCTGGCACGGGCGCTGCTTTTGGAACCGGAAGTCCTTTTGTTGGATGAACCCACGGCCTCCCTGGACGTGGAATCGGAGAAACGATTGATTGATATCATTGTAGAGGAAAATCAGTCCGCGGGGCGGACCGTGGTTTGCGTTACACACTCTCTTCCATTGATCCAGGCCGCTTCGAAATTGATTTTTCTGGATCAGGGACAAATCGCTGCTGTTCGTCAGTCGGCCTCAAACGAGGAAATTCGGTCTTTTATGAAAGAGGCACTGGATGGAAAAGAAAATAATTGACCTGACCCTGTTACAGCTTCTCTTCACCTACACCCTGGTTGTGTTCGTGTTTGCCATCGCGGCCATTCGACGCTTGAAATTAGGCAAGGATATTTTTGTTTCGGCTGCCAGAATGACCGTTCAGCTCCTAATTTTGGGATTGGTTTTGAAGTTTGTGTTTGCCATCCAATCCTGGATTTTGGTCCTTTTGATCTTCATCTGGATGGTTTTCTGGGCGGCTCAGTCGGTGATCCAGCGGACGGGAATTCGTTTCAAAGGAATGTACAAAATAGTCTTTTTGTCGCTCCTGGTAGGCGGCGGAAGTGTAACCCTTTTCTTTGTGTTGGGTATTGTGCACCCCGATCCCTGGTACGATCCCCGCTATTTTATCCCATTAGCGGGGATGATTATGGGCAATTCGATGAACGGCAGTGCCCTGGCGTTGGAGCGATTCTACAGCGATGTCAAACAAAACCGCTTGCGAATCGAAACCCTGCTTTCTCTTGGGGCAACGTCTTCAGAGTCCTCCGGGGATGCATTCCAAAAGGGTTTTCGTGCGGCTCTTTTGCCCCCTCTGATGGCCATGAGCAGCATGGGAATTGTCAGTATTCCCGGCATGATGACCGGCCAGATTCTCTCCGGTACCCCTCCCATGATTGCTGTGAAATATCAAATCGCCATTATGACGGCCATTTTGGGAACAGTGGCCTTAAATGCTCTGTTGATTCTCCACTTTGAGCGAAAACTTCTGTTTAACAAATATCACCAGCTTCAGATAGATTAATTCCCAAAACCGATTTTTGATGAAGTTTGTTTTCCTGCCAAGCGCCCTTGAATTATTAAAAATTGCGGATCAGTTGTATGCAATTTTTATAAATGAGGGATTATTTAATAAAATTTTTGAAATAATACTTGACATAAAAGAAAAGTTTGAATAAATTACAGGGCAATTTCCTCAAATGCCATCCAGACGAAAGGAAAAACAGTGATTTGGATTGATTACACGATTATTGCGGTTTTCTTGGTTGGTATTTTTTACGCCGGAAGTTATTTTTACAAATGGGTGGGAACACCGGACGATTTCTACGTAGCCGGGCGACAAATTACCCCGTTTCTCCTGGCAGCAACGATTACGGCCACCAATGTGAATTTGTACAGCTTTGTGGGACAGGCGGGCGTGGCCTATAAACACGGAATTTCCATTCTGTGGCAAACCTGGACGGGCAACATGGCGCTGGTTTTTTCCGGCCTGTTTGTGATTCCGATTTTGCGGCGTTTAAAAGTTCGGACGGTACCGGAATTTTTGGAAATGCGTTATAATAAGGGCGTGCGTTCCCTGGTGGGGGTGCTCTGGATTTTTCGTCTGGCGTTTTGGCTGGGAGTTGTGTTGTACACGGCGGTTGTTGCCGCTCAGGCAATTACAGGCGTGCAGTCCTTTACCTTCTGGGTAATTGTTTTTTCGGTGATTGCCATCATTTACACCTCCCTGGGCGGGATGTGGTCGGTGGCTCTGACCGATGCCTTGCAATTTATTTTGATGCTCTTGGGGGCGCTTATTTTGCTTCCCCTGGCTATGAAAGCCGTGGGCTGGATGCCCGGACTTCTGGCAAAGGCTCCTCCCCATCATCTGGACCTGGTCGTGAAAGACGGCCCCTACAATTGGCAGTTTATGCTGGCCATTTTAATTTTGGGAATCGAGTGGGCCTCGGTGGATCAGGGCCTGATGCAACGCGCTTTTGGCGCCCGTGACACCAAAACCGTTGCGAAGGGGTTGGTTCTGGCCGGTATCATTACCACCCCGTTTGCCCTGCTGTGGAATTTACCCGGGCTGGCCGCAACCGTTTTGTACCCGAATCTCTCCAATGCCGATTCCGCCGTGCCCGTTATGATTCACGGACTTTTGCCTCCGATTATTCTGGGAATTGTGGTGTGCGGGCTCCTGGCTTCACAGATGTCCACCATCGATTCCAATTTGAACGGCGTGGCGACGCTGTACACAAACGATATTTACACCAGTCTGTTCAACCGCAAAGCCACACAAAAAGAAATCCTTCGTACCGTCCGTTGGATGACGATGGTCACCGGACTTTTTATGATCGGATTTTCGTACCTGGTGCCCAAATTGGGCGGCGCGGTTTCGGCCTATTTAACCGTCATTGCCATCATGGACATGCCGCTGTTTATTATTGCCATTTTTTACGGATTGCTCTGGAAGCGGGCGTCCAGTTGGGGGGCAATTGGCGGATATTTGACCGGCGCCCTGGCCGGAGGAATCGCCAAATTCGGCTACGGATTGGATTTTAATAACGCCACGTTTATCAGTGCGGGGGCCGCCCTGATTGCAACGCCTATTTTTAGCTGGCTGACCCAGCCGGTGAGTGCGGAGAAAATTAGCCGGATTTGGACGGCCCGTAAGATTTCGCAGGAAGAAATCGAAAAAAAGGCCATTTACCACATCTGGCCGGTAACCCTGGGAGGAAAGCTGAGTCTTTTGATCTTACTTGCAGGATTGTTGCTATTCCTGTCCGGTGCCCTGATGGGCAGCCGGGCCTTGCCGCTTGCCAGTACGGTGGCTGTAAGCGGTATGCTGATTTATTTTTTGGGGGGATTTGTGAGGATTTTCTTCGATTAAAATAGTTCGTCGGTGCCCGGGATGGCGTTCGGGTGTTTGTCGGTTCATTAAATGTTGGAACGTCGATCGTTGACAATTGATCATTGGTTATTCGGATTCCGTTTTTAAAACGGCCGGCGGGGATTTTGAATATCCAATATCCAATATCCAATTATCAATTACCAAATGGTAAACGATTAAATGGCTGCGTGCTTGATGTTGCTTATTGAAGATAACAAAATTGGGCGGGGGGATGTAAAATTGCAAATTTGTAAATCTTTTGGTTGTTTATCACATTTTTTTGGAGAAACAAACCATGTTTGATTGGATTACCTGGAGCATCTGGTTAGTCGGACTCATCATTCTTATTATCTGGATTATTATTCCCATCAAGGAATTCAAACAACTCGTGCGGGAACATCGGGGGCGGACGAAATGAAAGACCTGCGCATTCAATCCGGGAATTTAAATCGTGTTTCCCTGAAACGCCGGATTCGGAAGAACATTATTCTGAATGCCCTGCGTTCAAACGGGGCGCTTTCGCTGACGGAATTGAGTCGGAGAACGGGCTTTAATGTGCCTACGGTGACCAATCTGGTTCAGGAGCTGGAGGATGAGGATTACATCCTTCGGGAAAAGGGGGAGGCGTCCACTCCCGGTCGCCCTCCTCAGCGCATTCGAATCAACACAACCGCGCGGTACGTGGTGGGAGCGGATCTGGGGCGGTTCAACACCAATATTATTCTTGTGGATTTGAGCCAGAATATCATTTACGAAAAGCTTTTCCACACATTTGATCTGCATGATCCGGCGGTCATTAATCAGGTGGTGAAAGAAATCAATCGCGCCATTGAGGAAAGCGGGGTTGAAAAAAATCGGGTTTTGGGGATTGGACTGGCCATTCCGGGATTGGTGAATTGCAAACTGGGGAAAAGCTACACCTTTCTCAATTTTGAGGAAAAACCGATTCGCGAGATTTTTGAGGAAAAATTGGATTTGCCGGTTTTTGTTGAGAATGATGCCCGCGCCATGGCTCTGGGAGAGCTCTGGTTCGGGTTGGCCCGGGACAAAAAGAATGCATTGTGCCTGAATCTCGGCTGGGGGATCGGACTGGGCATTATTAGCAATGGCCTGATCTACTATGGACATGATGGGTTTGCGGGGGAATTCGGGCATATAACGATTAAGGAGGACGGCCCGCTTTGCCAGTGCGGGAAGTACGGGTGTCTGGAGAGTCTGGCATCCGGGCGCGCTATTGCGGAACAGGCCCGAAAATGGGTTCGTGCCGGGAAAAAGACCAAACTGGCCGATTTGATTGATGGAAAAGCCGAGCAGATTAATGCGGAACGGGTCGTAAAAGCCGCTCAGATGGGGGATCAGCTTTCGATTGAAATTATTGAGCAAGCCGGGCGCTACATTGGGCAGGGCCTGGCCATTTTGATTAATCTCTTTAATCCGGAAATTGTTATTTTGGGGGGACGTGTGTCACGGGCCGGACGCTTCCTGCTTAATCCCATTCAAACAGAAGCCACGAAACGGGCCCTGCCGCACATCAGCGAGCGCGCGGAAATTGTGGTTTCGAAATTGGGCTATTTGTCCGGGGCGTTGGGAGCCACGACCCTCGTGAAAAAGGAAATTTTCCAGACGAATCATATTGACGTGAGTTCATTCGTATAAAACTGGGACATTAAGATATAAGGACGACATGCCAAGGGAATTAGTGGTTTCTGCACCGGGACGGATCTGTTTGTTTGGGGAACATCAGGATTATCTGGAATTGCCTGTTATTACAAGCGCGATTAATTTGCGCATTGAAATAAAAGGAAAGCCGATTCCTGAAAAGACGGTTCGTTTTTCTCTTCCCGATATCCAATCGGAAGAGCGTTTTAACATTCAGGCCAATATTCCGTACAATCAGGAACGGGATTATTTTAAGAGCGTGGTGAATGTTCTTCAAAGAGAAGGCCTCTCACTTGAGCAGGGATTTAACTGCGTCGTCCGGGGAAATATTCCGATTAATTCCGGCACGTCCAGCTCATCCGCTCTGGTTGTAGCCTGGGTTAAATTTCTGCTGGAAGCCGTTAACCATCACCGAAAAAATGATGCCGTTTACATTGCCCAACTGGCTCATAAAGCAGAGGTGGTGGAATTTAACGAACCGGGCGGGATGATGGATCATTTTGCCACCAGTTTGGGCGGGGTGCTTTTTCTGGATTTTCGTTCGCCCCAACCGGTTCAAAGGCTTACAGCCAGCCTGGGGAAATTTGTTCTGGGGGATTCCAAAGAGTCTAAGGACACGAAAGGAATTTTGGCGCGTGTCAAGAACGGCATGCTTTCCATCTTAAAAACGTATCCCAACCACATTCCTTACGAAAAATTGCCTGAGCTTTCAATCGAAGATGTGGCGGGGCTTCGGTCCAAACTTTCTGCAGAGCAATTTGATTTGTTACGTGGATTTTTGGAGAATAAGGAAATTACGTTCAAGGCGCTTCACGCCTTGAAACGACCCCTTCTGGATCATTCGGAATTCGGGCGTTTGCTCAACCGGCATCAGGCCGTTTTGCGGGATGTTTTAAAGATCTCTACGCCCAAAATCGATCGCATGCTGGAAGCTGCCCTAAAAGCGGGTGCGTTGGGAGGAAAAATCAATGGTTCCGGCGGCGGCGGGTGCATGTTTGCCTACGCCCCTGACAATCCGGAAGCCGTGGCAGAGGCCATTCGGGAAGCCGGCGGCATCCCTTACATTGTGGATGTGGATGAAGGCGTGCGGAGCGAAAGAATCCAAAATTGAACCGCCCAGGCGCGAGAACCCCAAATGGCTCGTTCGCGTCGTCACAATGAGACCCATCGGAGGAAAAATGAGAGAGATTTTAAGACCGGCAAGAAATCACCGGGAGTGGCTGGAAGCACTGGATTTGTGGGATTTGGTTTTCAAAAATACGCCGAGGGATTATTTTGAGCGCCGTCTTCTTTTTGATCCCCACGTGGAATACAAGCACACCCAACTCCTGTGGGCGGACGGTGTCCTGGCCAGCAGTGTCCAGGTTACTCCCCGGAAAATGGTCGTGAATGGCCGGGAAATTCCGTTTGGCGGGATTGCCAACGTGGCTACGCATCCCGATTTTCGGAAGCGGGGATATTCCTCACGCGTATTAAAGCAGGCGATCGAAAAAATGAAGGCGTGGTCCCTGCCGCTGTCCCTTCTTTTTACCGACATCAATCCCTTTTACGAACGGGTGGGATTTGTAACCCTTGAGCGCGAGGCCTTTACAGCGGAAATTCAAACCCGGCCGAGAATGAATGAAGAGATCCGGGTATTCGATTATTATCGGGATTTGGAACCGGTGAAAGAGATTTACCGACACTTTTCATCCGGTTGGAATGGCCCCATGGTGCGGGATGATGTGTATTGGAAGAGCCATTTTAGCATTGTTAATGAAGACCCTCGATTTTTTCTGGTTCGGATAAAAAATCATTCCGTTCAGGCCTATGTGAGGGCTTCGGTCGGTAACGACATCGTGGATATTCACGAATTTGGCGCTTCCGAAAAAGCCCCCGAGGCGCTTGATATTTTTGCGCAGGAGCTCTTGATCCGGGCTAACCGGCCGAAGGTGCGAGTGAATGCCCCTTTTGGAGCCTGGTTTGAAGAAATGTCCCATTTTAAGGTGGAGAGAAAACCGGATACGGAAAGCATGGTAAGCATTTTGAATCCGGAGTATTTTGGATTTTCCGGGCAGTCACAGGAAGACATGGTAAGAAAGCTGTTTCCGAAAGAAAAAATTGTCTATTGGCCGACGGATTCTTTTTAATGCTTTTTTAAGAATTTTCTCTTGATTTCAAACGGATTATTTCTTATATTTTGTTCGTTTAAGACGTGGCGCTCTAGCTCAGTCGGTAGAGCAACGGACTGAAAATCCGTGTGTGCCCAGTTCGATTCTGGGGGGCGCCACTAAAAAAACCCTTTGCGAATAATCTGCGCAAGGGGTTTTTTGTTTTTGGGAAAAATCGGTCGTTTGAAATTTCAAATAAAGCCTGAATTTTTATCCCCAGATGCTGCCGGTCATTTTATACAATGAAAAGGGCCCATCGAGAAAAGCGCGGTCGTTGAGAGTCCGCCTGATGTGGACGTATCGGGACGGAACGCCTGTCCCGGCACCTCGATACACCCGCCTTCGGCGGGCACTCGGTGACCGGTTTTTTCCTCTTGGCCCCGGTCTCGCGGCGGAGGACCTCCCCCTGAATCCCCCTCAAGGGGGGAGTTTGAATATCCAATATTCAATATCCAATTATCAATTACCAAATAATCAACCAGCGAGTGCAGCCTGCTTTATTTCGCATACTTGTCGGCCGGGTACGGCACGCCGGGGCCTTTTGCTGCAAACCACAGGATCCGGTTGAAGGTGTTTTCATCTGCACGATCCACATCTTCCAGGTCCAGTTTCAGGGATTCCTTGGCCCAGTGCAGGGCCTCGCCTTTCAGGCTCTCCAATTGCGGATTAATCTCCGTCAGCGGAATGTTGTTTGGCACAGAGACGTACGGGGAAAAATCGGCGGAGTCGGTAAAACAATCCGTCATCGGATCGGCTACCAGATCGAACTGATTCATCGGTTTCAATCCCAGAATCTGCTCAATTGTGCGCACCATGCTGATCTGCGTGTAATAAGTGGAAATCACCTTGCCCCGTTTGGTGTACGGACTGATGACCAGCCCGACGGTTCGATGGCCGTCTACGTGGTCAAGGCCGGCTTGCGGGTCGTCTTCGGTTACAAAAATGGCCGTGTTTTTCCAGAATTTGCTGTGGGAGATAGCCTCCACAATTTTCCCCAAAGCCAGATCATTATCAGCCACGGCCGCATCGGGTGTCGGCTGTCCGGGGCGGGTTCCGGAGGTGTGATCGTTGGGCAGCAGCATGATGATAAAATTGGGGAAATTGCCGTTTTGTTCAAATTGTTTGAGCTCGTTGATGAAAACACTGGCCCGGTAAACGTCGGAAACCGTATTGGGAAATCCGATGTAATTGGGGCAAAGATAGGGTTCCAGGGGTTTTAAATTGGCTTTGGCACGAATGGAAAATTTTCCCGTTCCCAGGACGAAATCGTCGTAAATCTCCAGAAAATTTCCTTTGGGTTTGATCTCGGCACGGACAAATTCCCCGTAATCGCGAAAGGTCAATCCCTTTTTTAGCACCTGATCCCAGATAAATCCCGAACTGGCGTAGGCGAGGGCGTCATCGCCGTTGTAAGGGTAGCTGCGCGAGAAATCGCCAAACGCCTTTTCCAGGTAATCCGTTACGTACGCCTCGTCGGTCCACTGGTGACCGTCGGCGCTGAGCACGCCGCTGCAGTAAAAATTATCCATTAAAACGAATTGCTCGGCCAGTTTGTGGTGATTCGGGGTGACCTTCCGCCCAAACATGACCAGATTGGTGTCGCCATTGGCCTGAAACAGGTCGCCGAAAACCTGATCGTAGGTACGGTTTTCCTTGATAATGTAAACCACATGTTTGAAGACGGATTTTTCTCCCGGGTGCACCGGAACCGGAACGAGTTTAGTCCCGCCAGTATCGGAATGAAGCTGAGCAATCTGCCGGGCAAGATCGTTGTTTGTTTCAACACGTTCGGTGTATTTGGCCAGTTGCTTGCGATTGGGAACCGGAATAATGGAAACCGATCCCAGATGATCGTGAGAATTGTAGCCCAATCGGCGGGTCTTTTTATTGAGGGAGCCCAGCCCTTTTACATTGGCCACGTAAAGAAAATCACCCCGCTTGTTTGTAATGACTGCTCCCGGATACCATCCGGTGGGAATGGTCCCAATTACACGACTTGAGAAAAAGCGGCTGTCCGGAACGCCGGCGTTTTGCCCGAGTGCTACCACGGCAATGGCATTATCCGTTCCGTTGGCCACGTACAGGGTTCGGTCGTCAGGCGACACCGCCAGGGCATTTGGGGCACTCCCAAAGGGCAGGGAACTTCGCATCCGTACAGAGATGACTTCGACCAGACTGTCGCTTTGGGTGTGAATAACGGAGATGGTGTCGTTGTTGGCATTGGCCACAAATAGAAAATTCCCACTGTGGCTGAAGGCCATTCCGCAGGGGTGAAGGCCCACGCGAATACTCTTAATCTCTTTGTTTTTTTTCAAACTGACCACAGAAATGGTGCCGTTGTTGGCAATTCCTGTCGCCGGATTGACCAGCACACGGCTTCCGGAGGTTTCCGCCGTGGGTTCTCCCTTTCCGGGCCGACGGCCGCCCCAGTTGGACACGTAGATCTTCCCGGAAGGATGAACCAGAACCGCGTAGGGAGCAATCCCCACCGGGATTTCGTAGTAGGTTTTGTCTGAGAGATTGACCACGCCCAGGCTGTTATTTCGACTCAGGCAAACCAACAGGGATTTCCCATCTTTAGAAAAAGCCATTCCGGCCGGAACAGCATTTCCTTTTCCCTTGGGACCCTCAAATTCAAAATCCCGTGACCAGTTTAAAATGTGATCCTTGGAGATCGTGGCTTCCCAGACCCGCTGCCGGGCATCCGAGGTGTACAGTTTCTTGCCGTCTTTGGAGAGCAGGAGTCCCACAAAACTGTTTCCTCCCTTTTTCATGGGAAGAGTTTGCATGATAGCCCGATCGTTGATTCGAATAATCAGAATATCGGACTTGTTTTTTACGTACAAATACTTCTCTTTGGGCCCAAGTACCAGGTCCACCGGCCGTCCGGGGAAGGTGACTTGAAAGCCGGCCGGCGTGAGCCGCTGATGGGTGGGGGTGATGACGGTACCATCGGGTTGAATCCCGACCGTTACACGGGAGAAATCAATGGATTGTGCCGCCAAAAAGGTACCTGTAAGAAAGCCAATCCCCAGGGCCAGCACCAGATTTCGAAAGACAGATCGCATCATTTTTACCTCCGACTCATAGTTTTAAAAAGATACTGTAATTTACACGTTTCAGGGGCCATATTCAATAGTTTTGTTCTCCAAAAGGTACATTTTGGCATTTCCCTCAAACCCGGGCGTCGAGTGATGGCCGGTGCCTGAGCGGAGTCGATGGCTGGTGCCTGAGCGGAGTCGATGGCCGGTGCCTGAGCGGAGTTTACACCGAACTTGTCGAAGTGTCGAAGGCCAGCCATCGTATGGAGACGAGTGCAGGTATCCGGTCACCTCGGTACATCCGCCTCGGGCGGCCACTCGGTGACCCTGGCGAAAAAAATGCCGTCATACCCATTTCGCTAGAAAAGAGTTGAAGGTGTTGAAAAATAAGAGTACATTTTAGCGGAAATTTCCGGATGGCGGGGGATCGCCGGGAAGCATTGCGGGACGGGGGTGTCAATTTGAAGAACAACTGTTTTTTTACGGAGCAAGATTAAAATCATAAAAAATTGGGAGGGTGTTCAAATGGAAAATAAAATGCGGGTGGAACGGGATTCACTGGGCGAGGTGGAGGTCCCGGCGGATGTGTACTACGGTGCGCAAACCCAGCGCGCCGTTGAAAATTTTCGGATCGGACAGGAAAAATTTCCGAGGGAATTTATTCGGGCGCATGCCATCGTGAAAAAGGCCGCCGCCATTGTGAATCACCTGCAGGGACGGCTGGATGAGAAGATTTCGAGGGCCATTCAGCAGGCGGCCGACGAGGTTATCGACGGGAAATTGGATGATCAGTTCCCCCTGGTAATCTGGCAGAGCGGCAGCGGGACGCAGTTCAACATGAATATGAATGAAGTGATTGCCAATCGAGCCATTGAGATTCTGGGCGGAAAGATGGGAACAAAATCGCCGGTGCACCCGAATGACCACGTCAACATGTCCCAATCGACAAACGATACCATTCCGGCTTCCATGTACCTTTCGGCGGTCATTTCGATTCGGGAGAATCTGATACCGGAGCTGGAGAAATTGCAAAAATCCTTGGAGAAAAAGGGGGAAGATTTTAAGGATATCATCAAGATCGGGCGGACCCATTTGCAGGATGCCACACCGCTCACACTGGGCCAGGAATTTTCTGGCTACGCCGCCCAGGTCGAAACTGCCCGGGAAGCCGTTGAAAAGACTCTGGATCATCTGTACGAATTGCCCATTGGCGGAACGGCAGTGGGAACCGGATTGAACACAAAAAAGGGGTATGATGTGAAAATGGCTCAGGAAATCAGCCGACTAACGGGTTTTCCGTTCAGGGTGTCGCGGAACAAATTTGCGGGTCTTGCCGCACACGATGCCGTTGTGGAGGCATCCGGGGCGTTAAAAACACTGGCAGCCGCTTTGAATAAAATAGCCAATGATATCCGGTGGCTGGGCAGCGGTCCGCGTTGCGGGATTGGGGAGCTGAAACTGCCGGCCAACGAACCGGGCAGTTCGATTATGCCGGGTAAAATAAACCCCACACAGGCCGAAATGGTGACCATGGTGGCGGCACAGGTGTTTGGAAACGATGTCACGATTAATGTAGCCGGTGCGAACGGAAACTTTGAGCTGAATGTTTACAAACCCCTGCTTGCGTTCACCATTTTACAGTCGATTCGCCTGCTGGCCGATTCCGTAAAATCCTTTTGCGAAAAAATGGTGGATGGAATTGAGCCGAATCCCGAAAGAATCCATCAGCACGTAACGGATTCCCTCATGCTGGTGACGGCGCTCAACCGATATATTGGTTATGATAAAGCCTCAAAAATTGCCCTGAAAGCCTGGCGCGAGAATAAAACCCTGAAACAAGCAGCACTGGAACTGGGATTTCTTACAGAAAAACAGTTTGATGAATGGGTTCAGCCGGAAAAGATGATCGGACCGGAAGAATAAAAGCGAAGAATGGCTTTCCGGGAATCGTATTTTCCCGGGAAGCCATTTACAATTGAACCGTCTCTTTTTGAAATAGAATAGCTTCCAGTTTTTTGGATAATTCATTAATATTATATGGTTTATGCAAATAGCCAAGTACACCCTGGTCAATTAAACTTTGGGCGGATTCATCCAGCGTGTATCCGGTTGAAAGCAGAACCCGCACATGTGGATCAAGCGATTTTAGCGCCTGAAAGGTTTCCTTTCCATCCATTACCGGCATCAGCATGTCGATAATAATTAAATCAAAATTCTCGGGGCTTTCTCTGAAGAGCTGAATGGCTTCCTGGCCGTCGCTGGCCATGGAAACAGAAAATCCCATTCGCACCAGCATCCGCGATAAAACCGTTCGAATCACATCTTCATCGTCCACAATTAAAATTCTGCCTTTTCCCGATTGAAATGATTTCTCCATGAGTTTTCCTTTTTTTGGGTAGGATGACGTTTTTTTCGCCGGCAAGTAAATGTGAAATTCGGTTCCCACGCCGATTTCGCTTTCCACGTCGAGAAACCCATTGTGATTTTTTATGATTCCATAAACCATCGAAAGTCCCAGACCCGTGCCTTTGCCAGGCGATTTGGTGGTAAAAAAGGGATCAAAAATCTTGGACAGCGTATCCGAATCCATTCCCACACCGGTATCCCGAATGGCAATGTGAACATAAGCAGATGCCGTGGGTTGAGGAAATTTTTTTCTGAATGAGGGATCGTTTTCAATGCATTCGGACCGGAGTGTGAGTGTGCCTCCGTCCGGCATGGCATCGATGGCATTCAAACAAATATTCAAAAGCACCTGCTGAAATTGTGAGGGATCACCCATAACCAATTTGAGATTTTTTGCGTAGTGCCGCTTGATGGTGATTTTCTTCTGAAGCCTCAGGGTGATAATGCCGTACACTTCATCCAAAATATCGTTTAACTGAACGGGCTTGTTTTCATATTTTCCTTTTCTGGCGAAACCCAGCAGTTGTTTGGTGAGATTGGATGCTCGCTTAGCCGTATCTTCAATAGCATTAATCAGTTCCATCACTGAATCGTCGAGCTGATCCTCCAGTTGAATCAGCGAGGTATATCCGATAATTCCCCCCAGAAGATTGTTGAAATCATGGGCGATTCCTGCGGCCAGTGTTCCAACGGATTCCATTTTTTGCGCCTGAATTAATTTTTCTTCCAGCTTTTTTTGTTCCGTCACATCCTGATAATTCTCGATTACACGTGTTATTTTTCCCTCCTCGTCTTTGAGGGGATATGTGCGCAGAGAAATATATCCTGTGGGGTGTTTTGCATCCGGATAGGGTACCACCTCACTTTGGGATTCTCCTGTTTCGAACGTTCGCTTGGTGGGACAAAATGGGCATACAGAATCCCGATGCTGAAAGACCTCATAACAATGCCGACCCTCCACATTCGAACCGTAAAGCTGAAAGGCCACCTTGTTGGCGCGCTCAATCCGATAATCGGGCGTAATGATGGAAAGTCCGTTGTTTGTGGCGTTATATATGGCCGTAAATATTTTGGCCTGTTCAGCGAGCTGACGCTCCAACTGTTTTTTCTCGGTGATGTCAAGAAGAATGCCCTGAATGGCCGGCTGCGATTCATAAATCACATGGCTCACGTAGCCCAATATATCCCGGATCCGCCCGGACTTGGTGCGAATGGAAAATTCGATGAGCGGGGGCGGACTTTCTCCTTTCAGGCGCATGCTGGCATTTTGCCGCAATTTTTCGATTTCTTCCTTGTGAACAAATAAATCCCAGACCCGCAATTTTTGCAGCTCATGGGCGGAATATTCCGTTATCTGCGTAAGGTACTGATTGAAATATAAAAATTTTGTTCCATCGTAAACGAAAAATCCGGTGACTTCAGACTCCACAAGATTCCGGTATTTTTCTTCACTGTGGCGGAGACGAATCTCCATCTTTTTGCGGTCGGTTATATCGATAAAATTGGTCAACACAACAAAGCCGCCGTCGCTATCAATCATTTTGGCATTGAAATCGACCCAGCGGTTTTTACCGTTTTGGGTCGTAATGCGAGTCTCCAGCCGAATGCTGCCAATGCTTCCGTTGACGATATCAGACAGATGATGGACCACCATCTGCCGGTCGTCCGGATGAATAAACGGCTTCCATTTCAGCGTCGGGGCATCTTCCTGTTGGATTTCAAGGATTTGCGCTCCAACAGGATTCAGGTAGAGAAACGAGTCATCTTTAAAAATAGCAATCCCCGATTGAAAATTCTCAGCGATGATTCGAAATCGGGCTTCACTGTCCCGAAGTTCCTCAAAGAGTTTAATATGTCCCGGAATCGTGCGTGAACTTCCCTGAATTTCGATCGTTTTGCCCTTGTCATCTGTAATGGCTTTGAGCAGAATTTCAACACGCAGCCTCTTTCCGGAGGGAGAAATAAGAGTTGTTTTGAATGGAACCACGGATTCTCCATTCCAGACAGACTGTAGTTTTTTATGAACGAAATCCCACTGCTCGGGCAAAACGACGGATTTGAGGGGAATTGGCACTTTACCGGGAGCGCTCGCTGAAAACGACGGATTGGAAAGAAATGTTAGTCGGAATTGGGAATCCAATCGAAAAACCCGATCGCAGGCAAGAATGCCAACGGGCGTATTTTGAAGAACGTCCTGGTAAAAAGAGCGAACAGCACGTGTTTTTTTTACAAAACGATGATAGAAGTCCATAAAAGGGGGCACCCCATGTTAAAGCTTTTTTAAGTTTATCGGCAGTAACGGGCAGAGTCTTTATGACGCTAATCGGGCGGACTGTTTTTGCCGAGATGTTGTGAATGATCGGGTTAAGAAACGGCAGGAAGGGTTTCGCCCGGGCGGCCGCAGCCTGACCCCGCATTTGAAGAGCAAAATTAAAATAGATTTGTGCAATAAAAGGCTTGACAAACGGCGAAAATATGTGTAAAATAAACCATCCATCCGCGCATTTTGCACAACCGACCGAATAAAATGTCATTTGGGGGCATTTATGACCGCCGCAGTTTTTTAGATAGAAAGCCCGTTTCCCCTTTTACCAAAAAGGCAAGGGAGAGAGCGGGCTTTTTGTGTTTGGATTTGGAGGAATCAGAGAAAGGATGATCAATGCGTATCCGAATTCAGTTGATGCCATTGAGTAAACAGGTTTCCGTCCCGGTGAATTACCAGTATCCCGTTTCTGCCGCCATCTACAAAATTCTGAATCAAGCCTCTCCGGAATACACGGAATTCTTACACGACAAGGGCTACGCTGCACCCTCCGGCCGTTTGATGAAATTGTTTACCTTTTCCAAACTCCACATTCCCCACGCCCGATTTGAAGATGGAACACTTTCCGGCGATTCCCGGCAGCCCTGGCAGCTTTGGGTTGGAAGTCCCATGCAGGAGGATTTTGTTGAAAATTTCGTTTTGGGCATTTTCACATCGTCCACTATTGAAATTGTGGGTCAGGGAACAAGGAGCCGGTTTCAGGTGGTGCAGGTGGAGTCCGTTCAAAAACCGGAATTTCAGGAGGAGATGCGGTTTAAATGCCTTTCGCCCATTGTGATTTCCCGCCCGGAGGATCGGGAGCATGGACGGATGCCTCATTATTACCGGCCGTTTGAAGAAGGATTAAATGAAGCGCTGCGGAAGAACCTGCTGCAGAAGTACCAGATTATTTACGATGCGCCTCCCCAAAATGAATCGTTTGAATTTCAGATTACGGAGCACGACAAACCCCGCTCGAAAAAAATCACCATTAAAGAAGGAACCCCTGAGGCAACGGAGTTGAAGGCGTTTGAGACCTACTTCACCCTGCGCGGCAATCCGGCGCTTATGGAAGTGGCCTGGGAATGCGGCCTCGGCGAACACACCAGCCAGGGCTTTGGCATGGTGGATGTGGTGGGAGGCAAAAGGAAAGCAAAGGTAACCTTCTCAAAGAAGGTTACCTTTGGTAACCGACCAACAAATTTAGCAAGAGAAGGTAGCAAGTAACAAGAGAAGGTAACCTTCTTTGAGAAGGTTACCTTCCCGTTACTTCCTGTGATCAAATGAAAGAAAAAATTTATCCCGGGAATATTTACCATATTTTAAATCGCGGAAATAACAAGCAAAACATCTTTTATGAGCGTGAAAATTATTTGTTTTTTATGCGGCGCTTGAGACATTATGTGCAAAAATTTGATGTTCGGCCTATTTGCTATTGTCTTATGCCCAATCACTTTCATCTTTGTTTGGAGGAAACGATTGAACAGGGTATTTCGGGACTGATGTTAGGTTTACAAACATCCTATGCCAAAGCCATTAATAAGCAACGGGGACGCACGGGGCACTTGTGGCAGGATACATTTAAGTATGTACACGTGGATACAGATGACTATCTTTTGCACCTGACGCGATATATTCATTTGAATCCGGTAAAGGCGGGGCTGACGAAAAAGGCTGAAGATTGGGAATTTTCCAGCTATCGCGACTACATTGGGCTGCGTCGAGGAACGCTGCCACAAATGGATTTTATTTGGTCCTATTTTTCAACCGCCGCCGCGTATCGGCAATTCGTAGAGGAATATCAGGAGGAAATGATTGCAGAAAAATATTTGTTGGAATAAAAAACCACCTCAGTTTTGAATAACCGAAAGGCAGAAGGTAACCTTCTCAAAGAAGGTTACCTTCTAACCTTCCTAAATTGGGAGAATAATATGTATGTTGTAAAATATAACGGACATTTTGGATTTATTAAACCGTGGACAGCTGTTAGAGATGCTGAAACATTTTCCCAGCAATTTTTAACGCCCTCTATTATTGAAGGAATCCGACAAAAGCTGGAAGTAGAAAAAATTTTGCGGCATCGTCTTACATACAAAG
>JAADHR010000102.1 GCA_013151735.1 Calditrichota bacterium
CAATAGAACTGTTCAGGAGTTAGAAGTAGCTCTCCTCGTCGGAAGGGAACGTGCCCGATTTGACATCCCCGATGTAACGTGAAAAGGCCGATTTCATGTCTTTGGCCATTTCGGCATAGCGCCTCACAAATTTTGGGTGGAACTCCTCAAACAATCCCAACATATCGTGACTGACCAGAATTTGTCCGTCACAGCCGGAACCGGCCCCGATGCCAATCGTAGGAATGCGAAGGATATCGCTCACCTCGCGGGCCAGCTGGGCCGGAACCTTCTCCAGAACCAGTGAAAAAACACCGGCTTCCTGAAGAATTTTGGCGTCGCTCAAAAGTTTTTTAGCAGCGGCTTCCTCGCGGGCCTGTACCTTGTACCCTCCGAATTTATGATACGATTGGGGCGTGAGCCCAAGATGTCCCATAACGGGGATGCCAAAATCCACAAGCTTTGAAATGACATCCGCAACCGGTTCGCCTCCTTCAATTTTCACAGCCTCTGCATTACCCTCTTTCATCAAGCGCCCTGCGTTTTCGATGGCCTTCGCCTCGCTCACCTGAAAGGACAGAAAGGGCATGTCCGCCACAAGAAGGGCGCGCTCGACGCCTCGGGACACCGCCTGCGTATGGTAGATGATTTGGTCGACCGTTACCGGAAGTGTTGATGAATGTCCGCTCACCACCATTCCCACCGAATCGCCCACGAGAATTACATCAATTCCCGCCTGATCCAGAATTTTCGCCATCAAATAATCGTATGCCGTAAGGGCAGCAATTTTTTCCTTCTGCTCTTTCATACGAATGATTTCCGGAGCCGTTACTTTTTTACTCATCATAAAATGCTCTCCCGAATAATACCGCCACCTAATACAACGTCATTGTCATAAAAAACAACCGATTGCCCCGGCGTAACCGCCCGTTGGGGCACATCAAACACAACCCGCACGGTCCCGTCTTCGGCAGGTTCTATCCATCCAAAAGAACCGGGATCCTTGTAACGAATCTTAATAAATGCCCTGCGCTTTGATTCCAATCGTTCAATTGAAATCCAATTCAATTTTTCAGCAACAAGCCCCGATCGGTACAGCTCATCTTTGCGCCCCACAATAATTTCGTTGGTTTCGGGCCGAATCTCCGATACATAAACAGGCTCGCCCACAGCAATCCCCAATCCTTTTCGCTGACCAATAGTGTAAAACGGATAACCGGAATGTTGGCCAAGAATATTCCCCTGAACGTCGCGGATCGTACCCCGGGCCAAGCGTTTTGTCACATCCGGAAATCGATCTTTGAGAAAGCGGCCGTAATTGTTGTCGGGGATAAAACAAATCTCCTGGCTCTCTTGTTTTTGTGCGGTTTTGAGCCCAAATTTTTCCGCCAGCGCCCGGACCTCGCTTTTGGTCAATTCTCCCACAGGAAAAATCGTGTGAGCCAGACTGTCCTGACTCAATCCCCACAGCGCATAGGATTGATCCTTCCGGCTGTTGGGACTTTTTAACAAGCGGTAGCGGTTGGTTTTGGGATCAAAATCGACCCGGGCAAAATGACCGGTGGCAATTCGATCTCCACCCATCTCCCTCGCCTTGGCCAGAAAGCTTTCCCATTTTATTTTGGCATTGCAAATAATACAGGGATTCGGTGTCCGCCCCTGCAGATATTCCGATGCAAAATTATTAATCACCCAATGATCAAAATCGGCGTGAAAATCAAAAATCAGGTGACGGATGCCGAGATGGTCACAAACCGATCTGGCGTCGTGAACCGCGTTTACGGAACAACACCCTCTTTCATTTTCGGGCAAAAAGAGTTCCCGTGCAGAGCGCCGCCAGAGTTTCATCGTCACACCAATCACCTGGTAGCCCTGTTCCACAAGAAGCGCGGCCGCCACGGAGCTGTCGACTCCGCCGCTCATCCCCACAAAAACACGTGTTTCTGTTTTAGATTTTAGCATGTATTCCAATGATTTCTTTTATTCTGATTAAACATTTTATAATTGCCAGTTATCTTGCGTTATTCATAAATTTTCGCCACGAAAATCCTAAGTCACGAAGGTAATACCAATTAAAATGGTTCTACTGGCTTTTTTGTGGATTTATTTTCTTAAAATACAGAAAGCATTCCATTCTGACCCTCCCCCCGGGGGTGGGTTAAAAAGAGACCGTGCCTCACTATTCAGGAATATTGCTTTTCCCATAAAAATTCCAGTAGAGCCATTAAAATAATTAGCTATTTGAAACTCAGTTCGTTTGGCATCGTTTTCTGATCAATAAATATTTATTTATCTTTTTGTTTATTATAGCTTCGTGACCCTGTGGCTAATGAATGATTCAACCTATTTTGTATTCTGGTTAAATATAAGAGGGATGGTGAAAAAAAGCAACAGAAAAGCATCCAACAAATTGTATTTGGAAGGCTTTGGAATAGTACAAGTCCAATTACAGGTATTTTTTAATTCTGACCTTTTCAAATGCGGACTAAATGATTCCACGTAAAAACTATTTTGCGATGACTCAGATGGGCTTGCCTACATCTTATCGAAAAAAGGGATAAAACACGGAATGCTTTTACTGATTTAATTTTAATAAAATCAATTCACGAAATTCGTGGGAAGAGACTTTTCCCCGCAGGTTCAACGATTAAAAACTTTTTACAATGCTCAACCGGTTCAAACTTCCGATGGCACCTGACGACGTAAAACCGTAATCCAGATGATACGTTTTCCAGACAAACCCCGTTCCAAATGAAAGTCCTGCAAATTTGTCGTTGCTAATGCCCAGTTTCTGATCTTTACCAATCGAATTATATCCAAACCGCAGAAAAAAGTTTTGCGTAATCGTAAACTCGCCGCCAAAAGCAAAGCCATACGCTTCGCCCTGGTATTTGTAGCCCTCAACAGAGAGTTGAAGCGGCAAATGAGCCAGGATTTTAGAAAATCCCAGCCGGTAATTCATCGGCAGGGCTTCTTTTGTTTGAATAAAGGGAGAAAATGATTTTCCCACATTAAAAATCCCACCGGCTACAATCAGGTCTTGAATGGGGGTTTCATAGGTAAATCCGAAATCGGCCGCCATGGCTGTGGACGAATAATTGGCAATTTTACTGTAGATAAATTTCACGGCCACCCCATAATGAATATTTGAAAGCATGCCCGACGAGGCTTCGCTGCTGAACAAAGAATTGGCGTACGCCACACTTACAGCTATATTGGACGCACCAAATGTTCCCGTCTTGTTGCCGTTTTGATCGGTCTGGTCAAAACGTCCGTAATTGAAGTACTGAATCCCCGCACCGATTTTTCCGATTTTCTGAAGCGGCTGAACCGCGGCAACCGACCCGGATTGAAAATCGAGTACATGTTTAAGGTACGAAAACGCCCGAACAGGTTTCCGAACAAGCGAAAGACCCGATGGGTTGTAAAACACATCATACACATCACCCGGCATGGCCACAAAGGCCCCGCCCATGGCAGATGCCCGTGCCCCAACAGGTGTTCGTAAGAAATCAAAACCTGTGGTACCCGCCTGTACCGACCCGGCGACCAGAAGGCCAAAAAGACCAACAAGAAATGTATTCAGAATATTCTTCATGTTCATGACCTCTTTGATTGATTTCCTTTTCATTCCAAATGTAACTCAAACATTGGGCCAAAATATTTCAGAGTAAACCGGTGCGACATTTTCCAACAAAAAAGATACTAACAATCTGATTTTATAAAAGTTACATAACTATTCCGAAAATTCGGCCAAGGGCGCTTTTTGCGCCCCCAGTGAATCATCCCGATTCACGTCCGCAGGTGTTTCGAGACACATCCAAAACAGTCCTTAACATTGATGATTCATGTTAAATGTGAAACGTAATAAAATGTAGTCATTTTTTGTGAAAAATCAAGTATTTTTTGGTGCGACAAAGGTTGCTGAAGGGGGAATGGGGCTTGTGCGTTGCCCTATTGAAGAAGGCATATTTGGACACGGTTCGCATCGAGTTTACATTGAGGCAGATAAACGTACTCGATACATGCAGAACAGAGGAAACAGGTGTTCAAAGCCTTTTACTGATTCTTGGCTTTCTGAAATTTTAGTTCAAACATTTTTATCGATTTTTTCTGCTCCAATTTTACTTTGAACGATATTTCTTCATAGTTATTCAGGACAACGCCCACCACACGTCTGTCCAGAAAGTGGTGAGCCGCCTGTGATTGCAGGATTTCTCTGATGAGCACTTTTTCCATGCTCCTCCGATAGGGCCGATCCTCATTCAGGGCGGTAAAAATATCCGCAACAGCCAAGATTCGGGCCCCCAGGTTAATTCTATCCGCCCCGATATGAAACGGGTAGCCCGAGCCATCCAATTTTTCATGATGAAAAGCCGCCCATTCCGCAATGTGACCGAGACCACCAATGGTGGTCAAAACGGTATAGGTGAAATACGTGTGCTGCTTCATGACATCAAATTCTTCCTTCGTTAATCGTCCCGGTTTTTCCAGAATCGCATTGGGCACGGCAAGTTTCCCCAAATCGTGAAAAAATCCCGCGACTTTCATCTCAGCGACTTCCGCATCAGTAAATCCAAAATATTGCGCAAGCATAACAGCACACTGTGCCACGCCGGTCGAGTGGGTTGCCGTAAATCGCGACTTGAAGTCGATAATATTACGAAAAATAGACGCAATTGAAGAAATATTTTTCCGCTCGATTTCGACCTTTCGAAATGGTCCAACATGGAGCAACAACGAATAAAGACGGGGCGATGTTAAATCCAGCCAAAAATCCTCATATTTTGAGAGCTGCATGAACACATCCACAACATCCGAATGAATCCGGGTACCTGCCAGAGCCGACACCTTTTTATTGAGCCGGTCTACCTGATGAAGAATATAGTCCTCCCGTACAATGGAGCGCTCAATCTCATCGGCCAGGCAAAGAATCTGCGATTCCAGAACTCCCGGCGAATCGATGGGCTCATCCCAGTCCTGCCAATACCGGTGGTGATAGCGGACGATTTTTGCTGAGGGTTTCAACAGCGGCGACAATTTAAACAATGCCTCGCCAATGATGCAGTGGGTCTCCGGACTCACCTTCTCAAATCCCACGTGAAGCTGAACCTTTTCCTCCAGCGACAGAGCCCCAATATCGTGCAACAGAGCCGCCAGGTAAATATTCTCCACCTTCTTTTCCGGAAGCCCCGCCGCCAGAGCCAATTTCCAGGCAATAAATGCCGTCCGCATCTGATGTGAGGCAATGCGGGGACTCGCAATGTCCATGGCATCTGAAAGGGATAACAGGAAGTTGTTGAATCTCACGGTTAATTCTTGTATCATGGGAATACCTCTTAAAAATCATATTGGAAAACACAAAAGTCAAAACCACGGAAAGCCCATGGAACCACAAATCCTAATCTTACAAAAATATTGGTCAGGGACGAGGAGCGCCTGCTCATAAAAGAATCCCCATAGCACACAGCAAAGCTCACATAATTTAGATCGGCTATATTTGGCCAAAGCTTTATTTTGATAAATATGATTTATTTCGATATATTTGTTCAGTTTTCGGGGTAAACACAAAATAAGGCAAAAAAGGGGGGTTCGTTTATTCTTTTGATTCACGACCGAAATTTTTTTTCTTCGAATGAAACAGCGCACTCGCCGGAATCTCCTGCTTGACGATACCCGGCCCTTTCCAACTGACGCGGTTGGCCAAGCCGCCGCCCATTTGAAAATATTTCTGCTCAATCCGGTACAGTCCCGCTTTCAACCCGATGGTTCTGGAAACGGGAAAGGCAGTGTGCGGACCGTCGATGTTGATGAACTCGCGGCCGTCCAGGTAGAGAATGCTGCCGTCATTCGACTCGACGTAAAAGGTATACACGCCGTCCCGCGGGATTTTGATGTAGCCGCGATAGATGTAGGCAAAGGCCTGGCTGTGCGGGCGTTCGGTAATGCTAAAATTGGAGATGACTCCCGTCGCTTTTGGCCGGTAGTGATCCAACTCGTTGACGGAGAGCACGTTCACCTCAAAGTACTCGAATTGCAGCCCCGGCTCGAAATCGTTTCCCTGGTAATTCTTAAAATTGACCCATTCGACGCTTTTCAGTTTTTCGATTTTGCGCACGGTCACGCCGCTCGGTAACAGACCGTCCCTGGTGGCGATCATTTTGAGTTCCGTCGTTTGGTGCAGCTCGAACGGGCCGCGGTACAACATCGATCTTTGCGTCGGCTCGCTGCCGTCGAGGGTGTAATAAATCTGTGCGCCGGGGGTGTCGCAGTGGAGCGACACGGTGGCCTTTTTGAAAAAGTAGTTTTCCTTGACGGTGTAATAGGGGATGGCCACAGCGGGGACAAATGTGTGCGCTGGCGGACGCTCGCTTTTAGCCGCACCCCACTGCTTGTTTGGCGCCGCCGCCATTTCAAAGATGAACTTACCGCCGTCGAGAATTTGTTGATGCCGAAACCAGGGTTTGGTCCAGGGCTCGCCGTTCAATGCCGCCGACCGGATGTATTGATTTTGTGGCGAGACGTTTTCGGCGCGAATGACAAAGGTTTTGCCATTCTCAAGATGGATGGTCGCGCGGTCGAATATCGGACTGCCAATGGCGTAAACGGATTCGCCCGGACAGACCGGGTAAAAGCCCAGGGCGCTCAACACATACCAGGCCGACATTTGACCGCAATCCTCGTTGCCGCTCAGCCCGTCCGGTTGATCATCGTATAATTCAGCGAGAATCCGGCGCACCATGCGCTGCGTTTTGAACGGCGCACCGGCGTAAGTGTACATGTAGGCGATCTGGTGACTCGGCTCATTGCCGTGCGCATACTGGCCGATGAGGCCGCTGGCGTCGACAACATTTTTGTCCCAGGGCGACTGGTGGGTAAAAAGTGTGTCCAGCCAGGCGACAAATTTCCGGTCGCCGCCGATCAGGTCAATCAGTCCCCGGACGTCGTGGGGCACAAAGGCACTGTACTGAAAAGAATTTCCCTCGACATAATGGCCGCTGTTTTCCGCGGGATCAAAGGGCGCTACCCAGGTGTGATCGAAATTCCGCGGCCGCATAAAGCCGGTGGTGGAATCGAACACATTGCGATAGAATTGGGCACGCTGCTGGTAGAGCCGCCAGTCGTCCCGCCGCCCCAGATTCTTTGCCATTTCGGCAACACACCAATCATTGTAGGCATATTCGACAACCATGGAAACCGAGCCGCCGCGTCCCTCAATATCAGCCGGGATGTAGCCCAGGTTGTTGTAGTAGTCAATATTTTCCATCGCCTGCTTCATGCCCTCGAAAGCCAGGTTGACGTCAAAATCCCGGATGCCCTTATTCCAGGCATCCAGAATCACCGGCAGCGCGTGATTGCCGATCATCACCCCGGACAGGTTGCCGGCAATTTCCCAGCGGGGAAGCCGTCCCGCCTGGCGATACATATCCAGAAACGTCAGAATGAAATCATGCATTCGCAATGGCTCCAAAATGGTCAGCAGCGGCATTTGCGCGCGGAACACATCCCAGAGGGAAAAAATCGTATAATTGGTAAAGCCTTTGGCGCGGTGCACCTTATGATCGACGCCGCGGTAGCGGCCGTCCACATCCATGAAAATTGTCGGGGCCAGAGCCGTGTGATACAGCGCCGTGTAAAAGATACGGCGTTCTTTTTCACTGCCGCCCCGGACATCAATTTTGGCAAGATAATCGTTCCAGGCCTTTTCCGCCTTTTTTCGAACACCGTCAAAATCCCAGCCCTTGTTTTCCGCCTCAAGATTTTTTTTGGCGCCATCGATATCAACCGCCGAAATGCCGACCTTGACCAGGATTTTTTCATTCGCCTCCGTATTCCAGCGGACAAAGGCCTTGATATTCCTGCCCTCCGCCCGGCGCACGCCGTCGGCAAGGGTATCGTTGACGGCGATTCCGAATGCCTTGAATGGTTTTGAAAAACGGGCGAAAAAATAGACATATTGATCGGCAGCCCAGCCTGTGGAGCGCCGGAACCCCGCGATCTCGGAATTGCCGATGATTTGGATGCCCGACTCAACGACTTTATCGCGGTGCTTCAGGTCGATGATCACGTTTGCCCGATTGGATTTGGGAAACGTATAGCGGTGAAAGCCGGTTCGCGTCGTCGCCGTCAACTCGGCGAGGATATGGTCGTCGTCAAGCAGAACACGATAGTAACCCGGTGAGGCTGTTTCATTTTCGTGGCGAAACGCAGAACGGTAGCCGCTTTTGCTGTCGCGCTCATCCCCGGCGCGCCACTGTACCTCCCCAATGGTCGGCATGAACAGGATGTCACAAAACTCCGGCGAGCCCGTGCCGCTGAGATGGGTGTGACTGAATCCCATGATCGTACGGTCGGAATAATGGTAGCCCGACGAGCCGTCCCAGTTCTCCCCGCGCGTATCGGGACTGAGCTGCACCATGCCAAACGGCACAGTCGCCCCGGGGTAGGTATGCCCGTGCCCCCCGGTTCCAATAAACGGATCGACCATTTGGATGTAATCTTGCGCTTTTGCGTTTAAAGTAAAAAGGCTGCTGAACAGGAATACAAGAATATGCATGATTGTAAAATGAGTTTTCAAGGCATCTCTCCAAAAATTGACCACTCATTTCACAAATAACACGAATCAGAAGAATTCAATTCGTGAAATGAGTGTAATTCGTGGTCGTCTTTTTTATTCTTAATCTTTATGAAACAGTACACTCGCCGGGATCTTCTGCTCCTCTATTCCCGGCCCCTGCCATTTTATCTCCAACTTTGGTGTTCCGCCAATCTGAAAATGCTTCACCCTGATGGCATGAAATCCCGCCTTTAATCCGACCCGGCTGCTTCGTTCCCGCGCCCGGTGCGACCCGTCGTTGTCCACGATCAACTCGCCATCGATGAACACTGCGCTGCCGTCGTCGGAAAGCGAATAGAACGTGTAGATGCCATCGGCCGGAATCTTTATGTAACCGCTGTAGGCGACCCCCGATTTTTGCGACAATTTTATTCGGTCCGGGGCGAAATCCGGCGCTACCCCGGCATTGACGACGGAATATTGATCCATATCCGCCGTTTTTTTACAAAGCCACAATTCGCGAATTGCATATCGCACCCCGGGCTGCGCTTCAACGAGGGGCAAGGCAGGCTTCATTTTGAGCTTGCGCAACCGGAGCGGCGTGGCGTAGCTCGGGTAAAATCCCGGGCGAAAGGCCCTGACGCGCAGCCTGGTCGTTTCCGTCAGCGTAAAGCGATCCCGGTAGGGAATGGAGGTGCGATCCGGTTGGCTGCCGTCCGTGGTGTAATAAATTTCCGCGTTTGGGTCGTCGCACGATAGGGTGACTGTGCAGCGATCCTGAAACGAAACCGTTCCATCCGGTTGAATCGTAAAACCGGCAACCCGCATATTTGGCATGGAAACCGAGTTAAATTCCACGGAATACGGGCGATCTGCCTCGCCTGCTCCCCACTCGCGATTTGGCTGACGCCCCATCTCAAACACGATTGTCCCGCCCGCCATGATATCCGCATGTCGGAGATAGGATTTGGACCAGGGCTTCCCGTTCAATTCAGCCGATTGGATGCAGGGGCGATTCGGCCCGTTATTTTTTGCTATAATCTCAAAGGATTTTCCGTTTTCCAAATAAATTGTAACATGCTTAAAAAGCGGACTGCCGATGACGTAATAGTCCATGCCCGGCGTGACCGAATAAAAGCCCATGGCGCTGAGCACATACCAGGCCGACAGTTGCCCGGCGTCGTCGTTACCGGCAAGCCCATCCGGGCGGTCGGCATATTGCGTGTCGAGGATTTCACGCACGCGCCGCTGCGTTTTCCAGGGGGCACCGGCAAAATTGTAGAGGTAGGCGACGTGGTGACTCGGCTCGTTTCCGTGCCGGTACTGCCCGATCCAGCCGACACGGCCGGGGCTGTCGGTGGTGAAGTAGGCGTCCAGGTAATCCTCGAACGTTTTGTCGCCGCCCATTAACCGGATCAATCCCTGAATATCCTGCGGCACAAACAGCGTATATTGCCAGGCGTTCCCCTGGGTGTAATGTTTTGAAAAGTCGCGCGGATCAAAATTCCGCAGCCAGCGACGCTGACTGTCCCTGGGAACCATGAAGCCCTTTTCCGCGCAAAACAAATTTCGGTAGAAATTGCCGCGATTGCTGTAATATTGATAGTCCGCGCGATCAAAATCCTTTACTACCTGCGCCAGACTCCAATCCTCGTAACTGTATTCCAGCGTCCGGGAAACGGATTGCACAACATAGTCGCAGGGAACGTAGCCAAAGGTTTTGTACAGCTTGATCTTTTCCCAGGGAAGGTTGGACAGGCTCTTCATGCCTTCCAGAGCCGTTTGCACATCAAAATCGCGGATGCCCTTTACCCAGGCGTCGGCAATGACTGAAAGGGAGTGATAGCCGATCATGCTCGGCACTTCGTTGCCGGAAAATTCCATCATCGGCAGACTGCCGGAGTGTGCGTATCGTTCAACAAACGTACGGATGAAATCCCGGGTCTTTTCCCGGTTAATGATGGTATACAGCGGATGCAGTCCGCGAAAGGTGTCCCACAGGGAAAAATTCGTATAATCCTCAAAGCCCTTAGCCGTGTAAATCCGGTTATTGGTGCTGCGATAGCGGCCGTCCAAATCCATGTCCAGGCTGGGATGAATGCACGCATGATACAGCGCTGTGTAAAACATGCGCTTTTGCACCTCTGTGCCGCCGTCAACCTGTATTTTTTGCAGTTCTCGATTCCAGGCCGCTTTTGCCGCGTCACGAACGGCGTCAAAATCCCACCCGGGCAGTTCGCCCAGATTTTTCAGCGCCCCGGCCGCACTTACCTTGGAAATGGCAACTTTGACCAGCACGGCGTCATTCGCCTTGGTTGTGAAGCGAAACCAGGCTTTTAGATCCCTCCCGCCGGCTTTTCGTTCACGGCTGAAAACGCCGTCCACGCTAACGCCAAAGCGCTGAAACGGCCTGGAAAACTCGGCAGCGAAATACAATTTCTGGTACATCCGCAAACCACCCACGGACGACCGAAATCCGATAATTTTCCGATCGTTCACGATCTCCAGATACAGGGAATCGGATTTGTCCCGGATGCCGTGCGTCAGGTCCAAAATGATATTGGCCTGATTCGTTTTAGGAAAGGTGTAGCGATGCAAACCGATCCGGCGCGATACCGTCAGCTCCGCGGTGATTCGATCATCCTCAAGAAAAACCTTGTAATAGCCGGGGGAAGCGACTTCGCGGTCGTGGGAAAAAGCCGAACGGTAACCCGATTTTGTATCATCCGGGTCACCGGCGTCAAGCTGTATGTCGCCCACGGTCGGCATGAACAGGATGTCGCCACCTGCGCCTTCGCCGGTGCCGCTATAGTGCGTATGACTGAAGCCCAGAATGCTTTGGTCGGAATAATGATAGCCCGCACAATCGTCTTTTTCGTGGATGCGGGTGTCCGGGCTGAGCTGCACCATGCCCCAGGGGAGCACGGCGCCGGGGAAGGTATGGCCGTCGGAACCCGTGCCAATCAGCGGGTCGACAAACTTTGTGTAGTCCGTGGAAGAGACGTGCTGATGTTTTTTGTGGCAGCCAAGGATAAATAGGGATAGCACGACCAATCCACCTGTCAGTGTTGATTTTAGCTTTGTAATAGTTGATACTCCTTGAAAACGCCCTCTGTTTTTAGTGGAATAAAATATTTTTTAGGACCACGTTGTATAAAAGTCAAAACAAAAAACCCGATCCTTAATTTCTTTCATTACCAAAAAGTTAATAAAACCGCCGGCCATCCTGCACAATCATATCGATAGAATTTCTTTCAAGTTACAAGGTGACTTCATTTTCACCTTATTCTTCACTTTTACAACTTTTTTGCGACGTGCACCCTATTTTTACTGCGGTGTCTGGCCATTTTCCGAATGACGATCGGACTCCCCTGATTATTTTTGAGAATAGGGCAAATAAGAGCCGTGCAAAATTATTCGCAGCTTGCCATCATGGTCTTTTTTGTACGCAAATGTATATTCAACTTTGATTTCATTTTCGGATTTTACCGGAGTAAAATAATAATTTCCCATGGCAATTGCTATGTTGCCTTCTGTTTTTATTCCAATATTCTCCCACCTTACATGACGCCATGGTTTGATTGCAAAACCGTGATCTTCCGGAAAATTTTCGTTCTCTCCGACAAAATACGAAAGAGCGCCCTCCTTTGTCGTCCTGAATTGCTTTTCCGATGCAAACGTGGGCTTGAATAATACCGAACCCAAACTGTATCCATAGAGCTCGTCAATGAATTTTTCCGCTTCCGCTTTATAATCGCCATTCTCCAAAAATACTTTTCCTATACGGACTATTCCTTCTCCCCAAATTTTCTGAATATTTTGAACTTCCTGTTCGGAAATCGTTTGTGTTTCTTTCTCCTGGCTCATAGAAATTCTGTCCCAATTCTGAATAAATCGATGTGTTGAATGATTATTTTTTCGCTTATCTGAATGCACCCTAACGGTTCAGATTGTGGGTTGCTCCGCTCTCACAATTTAACCCTATTCGTTAGGGCGTGCCCCTGATTGTGCCAATTATTTTTATTCCAAAAAACCTATACTTTTTCTTCCTTGGTTAATTCACTAGCAATGAGTTCCGCCTGTTTTAAAACGGTTTCCGTTGCCAGCTTCTGCATATCAGGCGGATAGCCGTATTGGCGCAAGGTTCTTTTTACAATGACTTTAAGCTTTGCTCTAACGCTCTCTTTGATTGTCCAGTCAATGGTAGCGTTCTTTTTGACTCTTTCGTAAAGCACAACCGCCAATTCACGCAGTTTTTCTTTTTGCATCAGTTCGCGGGCGCTTTTATTGTTGGCAATGGCGGTGTAAAACGCATATTCAAACGTGGACAGGCCCATTTCCTGAGGCTCTTTGTCCATCTGTTGAATATCTTTGCCTAAACTGATTAATTCTTCAATAAACTCGGCGGCGGTGATGATTTTGTTGTGATATTTTCGGATCGAATTTTCCAGCATTTCCATCAGGGTTTTGCTTTGCACCAGATTGGTTTTCATCCGCGATTTGATTTCATCATTCAATAGCTTTTTCAGTACTTCCATGGCGATGTTTTTGTGCTGCATGCCTTTTAC
>JAADHR010000103.1 GCA_013151735.1 Calditrichota bacterium
AACGCACACGTAAAGGGTGCGGTTACGGTGGGTTTAGGGTAATCTCGTAGGGGCAGGCTTTACGCCTGCGGGGTTTTTTAGGGAAAGGCGCACCCGTAAAGGGTGCGGTTACAGTGGTTTTAGGGCAATCTCGTAGCCGCAGGCTTTATGCCTGCGGGCTTTGGGAGAACGCACCCGTAAAGGGTGCGGTTACAGTGGGTTTAGGGCAATCTCGTAGACGCAGGCTTTATGCCTGCGCCATTCTAATTTCAATCGAAACACGAACCATGCCACACGTTATTTTGAATCTGGAGGGATCATTCAGAGAGGCACTGATCCGGAATCTCCCGGCGGTCTTTCAATTGGAGAATTACCGGGTCCGATACCGAAAGGCCTATTTTGATCCTTCCGAAGAAACTGCACTTGTTGAAACCCTGCTGTTGGAAAAGGGCTTCCGGAAAAGCTTCTACTGCCGGGTCTCGCGCCGAAAGGATTCCCGGGTGGTTGTTCATCTGGATCCGGTCGACAGGGTGGAACGGACGCCGGCTGTGCAATTGGCGGTGGCCCGCCTGGGATTTCTTTTACAAACATGGGTACCGGGCGTTGAAATTTCCCGGAGCAATTTGGTTCGCTATTTGGAGCTGTTTCGTCTGCCGCAGGACCAGCAATCGGATCGCTACGGAGACCTGCTTTCTTTTTACAGGCGATCCATTCGGGAGATTCGGAATCGCGCAGCGGGTGAAAGAGCTGTTCTTCAACCCATTGATTTTTTGGACTCCGCTGATTGGGAGCAAATTTTTGGCAATCAAAATCCGGTGGAAGTGGAAATCGGTCCGGGGAAGGGACGGTTTTTGTTCGGAGAGGCGCGCCGCCGGCCGGAGGTCAATTTCCTGGCCATTGAATGGGCAGGACGTTACATGCAGGAACTTCTGGCCAGGCAGGGCCGGAAGCAGCTTCCGAATATCCGGTTGGCTCATGCCGATGCCCGCCGCTTGTTTCGCGACTGGATTCCGGAAAATTCCATTCAGGCGGTTCATATTTATTTCCCGGATCCCTGGTGGAAAAAACGGCATGCCAAGCGAAAATTGGTGGATCCGGAACTCATCCGGAATCTGGAAAAAAGCCTTCAGGAGGGGGGATTTTTTAACTTTGCAACCGATGTGGAGGAATACTTCCAAGGGGTTTTACAGGTAATGGCGGATTTTCCAAATTTTCAGAAAATTTCCGAGAAGCGCTATTCCCCGGACGATCCCGAAAATCCCGACCGCTCTAATTTTGAAACCAAAATGCGCCAAAGGGGTCGCTGGGTTTACGAAGTCCGGTGGAAAAAATTCCGGCAGGATTTGGTGGTTGTGCCACTTGTGCGGTAATGAAAGAAACGATTCCCCCAGGTGATTTTAGCCGCGAGGCTGCAAGGGAAATGGAGCCGGATTCGGAGATTCAATTTGCATAAAAAATGGATGTTGTTCGAACATCGCGTAGCAGGTAGTTTAGAAAGGATTAAAATCAATGACACATCAAAAAGAGGGCAAACGGGTCAAAGAGTCCATGGTGGAAATGACGGAGCTGGTACTCCCTCAGGACACGAATCCGCTGGGTAATATTTTTGGCGGGCGGGTTATGCAGCTCATTGATATTGCCGGAGGAGTTGCCGCCATGCGGCACGCCAGACGGGTGGTGGCAACGGTTTCTGTTGATCGAATGGATTTCCGGCACCCCATCCGAATGGGGCAGATCGTGACGCTGAAAGCGTTCGTTATTTTTACGGGCCGTACCTCAATGGAAGTACAGGTCGATGTGTACTCCGAGGAAGCCATTACCGGGGACAAGGTGCACACCACCACCGCGCATCTGACCTATGTGGCACTTAATCAATCGGGACAACCCGTTCCCGTACCGCCCATTCTTCCGGAAACCGAAGAGGAAATTGCCCGATTTGAAGCGGCGAAAAAACGCCGTGAGCGGCGAAGGGCCCGCTGATCCTCTCTGCGTTGTTTCGGAATTCACCTTCTTTAAGAAAAATTGCGCTTTCCCTGACCCTGTGAATTGGCTTTAGCACCTATCGGCCAACCGGATCGGGACAGACGTCGTGGTAAAAACACCGTGATTTGTCATGGTGCTTTTGTTCCCGCCCCGCATCTCTCCAAAATAGTCCTTGAAAAAATTAAGGATTTATTCTATATTAAAGTGCCTTGTTAACAGGGGAGGAGAACGGCTTCAACCGGTTAAAAAATAAAGCGGTAGCGAACCGGAGAGCACGTAACTGTATTTCAGAGGCGGGATAAACCGGAAAAGATCGGCCTAAAAATCATCCGGTGGGTAGGTGTTAAATGGATCCTGGAAGCGAATCTTATTTTGAAAATAAGCCCGCACCCACCGTTTAAAAATCTCCCGGGTTCCGGGGATCAAACAAAGAAAGCCGGTAATATCGGTTAAAAAACCGGGAGTCAAAAGCAAAAGGCCGCCCGCCAGAACAAAGACCCCGTCAAAGAGGGGATCGGCTGGTAACTGACCCTGTTGGAGGCTTTGCTGGATGCGGTTCAGGACGGAAAATCCCTGACTGCGGGCCAGGGAGGCGCCCAGTAGTCCGGTTGAAATGACAATGGCCAGTGTGGGAACCAGGCCGATGATTTCGCCGACTTTAATCAAAAGAATCAGCTCAACAAAGGGAATCGTTATAAACAGTAAAAATAATTTCGTGAACATGTGTTTTCCTGATTTTAAATCCTTTGACAGGATGTACGGGATTCTATGGCTTATCCTGTAGATCCTTCTAAAATTAATGTGCACCGGTGCGTATCACCAAAAGTAATCTCATTCAAATGTAAAGGGTAAAACCGGCTTTTGCAAGTATTTTCAAAAAAAGCAGGCGTGCAGATTGCGTTCGTTTTTGCAGGGGTGTTGGGATTGGCTCTCTTTTTATCCTGTAAAAACCCTTTTCAATTGAGGACACCCGAGCCGCCGTCTCAAGGGGTTTCCCGTCGGGTACCGGCGACCCAGCCCGAAATGGTTCTGACCAACCTCAAGAGTGCGATTGCAGAGAAAAATCTTGAAAATTATATGAAATGTTTTGCCGATTCGGTGGGGGGTGGAAAAACCTTTCAATTTAAACCGGATCCCAGCACCCAGATTCAAAATCCGGGTGTTTTTGCCCATTGGAATCTGGATGCGGAAAAGCGCTACGCAAACTATTTGTTTTCGCAGATTCCGGAAGATTCCACGGCAAACCTGGCGTTTGGTCTCACAACCGAACAAACCTACGTGAAGCAAGACACAACCGTTTTTATTCGGGATTACACCCTGACCGTGCATCACACACTGAATGGGGATCAGTACCCCAGAAAGGCAGTGGGAAGAAGTGAATTTCACCTCTGCCAGGTTCAGGGGGAGTGGGTTATTTTTTACTGGGCGGATCGGAGAAGCGGCAACCAGCCGTGCTGGAGTGATATTAAAGCAAGTTTTGGGAAATAGACCGGACTCACTGCGTAAATGACTGTTAAACGACGCCACATGTCACAGGGGAGATTTGAAATTCCCGGGAAAAGATTGGGCCGGTCGAACCGGTGGAATCAGTTGTCCGCTTCGGCCAGATGGTTTCTGATGCTGCTGCTGATAACCGGGGTCAATGCCGGATGGGTAGGATATTATCTCACGCGCCCTGTCCCTCAGGTGCCGTCCCCGTCTCTTCCGGAGAAGAGGATCTCGGTCGATTGGAAGGAAACCCGCAGCGAAATACAGGCGATATTCCGGGCCCGTCACATGCCGGAATCCTGGGTGAGCTGGACACCAAACACCCAGTCCGATTCTTCAAACGTTCGCGAGTTGCGGGTTCGCGTAAAATATCCAACCCAATTTCTCAAGGATGATCTGACCAATGATCTGTTCCAGGACCTGTCAGCGCGGGGCTGGACAGTGGAAAAAGCCGAGGCATCTCTCAAACATCCGAATGAAGAATTTGACTACCGAAAGGGAAACGGTAATCGTCTGGTTATTCGTTTGATTCGGTATCCCAAACTGGAATGGCATGATCGGAAAATGGCGGTCATTATTGACGATTTTGGCTATAAAACCAACCCCGTCCTAAAGGAGTTCCTGAATGTGCCGGCGACACTGACCTGGGCCATTATTCCCGGACTCCCGCACACAAAAGAGGTAGCGGCCGTGGCTCAAAAGCGGGGTATCCCGGTCATGATTCATTTGCCGATGGAACCCCTCCGGGCCAAAATTGAGCGGGGCGGGTTCACCATTTTTACAGGAATGAAAAAGAAGACGATCCGCAGGATTTTGTCGCAGGCGCTTGCCGAAATTCCTGCTGCCGAAGGGGTAAACAATCACATGGGCTCCAGACTGACGACGTACCAGCCAACGCTGATTCTGTTGATGCAGGTTCTGCGGGAGAAGCACTTGTTTTTTATCGACAGCATGACCAATCCCAAAAGTATCGCCTATAAAATAGCGCGGAATCAAGGGGTTCCTTCCTTGAAAATGTTCACGTATCTGGATAATCCGAAAAGTTCATTGAATTTATCGCAAAAATTGGCCGAGGCAGTGGCTGAGGCCGACAAAAAGGGGCGGGCTATTGTGATTGGGCATGCCCGGCCTGAGACGGCAAAGCGGTTGGCATCTGCGCTGAGATATTGGGAAAACAGGGGAATTTATTTTGTTCCGGTACGCGAACTCATTCGGGAGGACCAGGACAAAAAATTGTACAAGAGTAAAGTGGCCAATCGACTGTAAGTCACGACAGCCACAATAGTTTCTCTGCGGTTCTCTGTGTTACTATTTTGGTTCTACTGGCTTTTTTGTGGGGAAAATGACTTTTTTAAATAAGACAGAGCTTCTTTTTGACCGATTGCTTGACTTGGGTAAAAAGGCTATATATTGTTTGTTATGGGC
>JAADHR010000104.1:0-9592 GCA_013151735.1 Calditrichota bacterium
CAGGTTAATCGTGTCCGATTAAATTAAAAATATCCTGTAAATTCTGTCAAAAATTATTAAGGATTGGCACCTGTTGTCGGCTGGCGGATCGGGGAATTTTCTCCAAAAAAAATCTTGATTTTTCATAAAAAAATATTATATTTAGATTACTGAATTTGAAAAAAGGCGGTTTAGCTCAGTTGGTTAGAGCAGCGGAATCATAATCCGCGTGTCCGGGGTTCGAGTCCCTGAACCGCCACATTAAAAGCCTTCTGTGCACATGCAGAGGGCTTTTTTGTTTAAGGGTCAGGCATCTGTTCAAACCCATTTCAGACCGTTTTATGAACACCATTCGTGCTGGTACAAAACTTGCCCATTAAATTAAACGTTTGTTAATTTATTGAAGTTAGGTCTCACCGGATGGCAGAATTCAGATCAAATGGGCAAAGAGTTGTTCGGGAATTGTTCAGGGAGGTTTGATGATGAGGATACGGTTTTTTGCGGTAGCGATGCTGGGTGTAATGGTGGTGCTTTTGTCGGGGGAAAAGAATACCCGGGCCGCAACGGCAATGGTTGATACAATTTACCACGATAATTCGCTGGAATATGAAGACAGCAACCAGGATTGGAACGGGAATGGTATCCTCGACGAAACCGATCGTTTCGGAGGTACACCCAACGATGGTGTGCTTCATTGGCCGGCTGGGATTCATGTTCTCTCGAATGCGTACGGGGAGTATCAGGTTGGAGCGAACCATAAGTTGATCATTTCTCCCGGATCGGTGGTTGCCCTTAATCTGAATGTGGGAAATGGTTCCAGTGTCCTTGCCAAACAAGCTACCTTTCGTTCGATTACTCCCAATATCTACATGCAGATTCTTTTTGGCGACGGCAGTGAATTGGCGTTTGAAGGATGTATTTTCGATACCCTTTCTTCGATAGCCTCCGGTGTGGGAGCCAAAGGCAAACTCACCCTGCAGGATTGCGATCTGACCGATAAAATGGGATCGAACACCTATTCCACATTTGATGTGGTTTGCTCCGAATTAACCATTGAAGACAGCAGACTCTTTCTTGTGAACGGAGCCCGAATTTCGGCTGACCGCTTGTCCTTTACGGGATCGAATTTTTATTTTTATAATTCACTTGTAAAAACAATGGATTATGGAAATTCCTTCACCTGCCCTTTTGATAATCTGGAAAGCCTCTGGAACGGAGCCGTTTACCTGTACCACCCGGAAAACGCCTCCATTCAGAAATGCCGGTTTGAGGGACAGGGTGGTTTTGCTCTGGCCATTGAGGATTCCGCGGGCGCGGAAGTGGCTATAAACGAGTGTTCCTTTATCGATGCGGCCGTGGGACTTTGGGTGAGCAATCAATTATTGCAGTGGAGTGACTTTACCTGGAATTATTGGGGAGGGTCGCGTGGACCTCATATTTTTTTGTTTGATCTGTCCACGTCTACCTATTTTAGCGGGTATAATTTTAATGAAAAACGGTCCAGTGACGGCGTTCTGCTGGCTGTTCACACGGAACCCAATGCCGATTACACGGTTCGGTTTGATCCCTACATTTCGAGCGATCCCGGGGATGAAAACGCCGACAGTGATCTGGACGGACTCACCAATAATCAGGAAGACACGATCTGGGGAACCGATCCGTACAATCCCGACACGGACGGCGACGGTATCCTGGACGGCGTTGAAGTTCGGAATGGAACCAATCCGCTGGATCCGGGAGATCCGAGCTTTGAGCGGCCCGAAATAACCGAAGCCGATTCGGCTCTTCAAGACAAAGGAAATGACGATATTTTAGAGGCGATTTCGCCGGAAGCCGCCGATACGCTGCGCCAGCGGCTTGAAGCCGCTTCTCCCGAGGAAAAGGCTGATTTGTGGGAAAAGACCTTCGCGAAAATTGCTGAAGAAGGAATCCTGGGATCGTTAATGGTGGATGCTTTCAGCGATGATGAGAATCTGCAATCCTGGTTGGATCCCGCTTACGATCCCAACTGGCTGATTAATTATTATCTGGACGGCATGATTCAGGACAACTACGATTCTGCCTCCTACGCAGCCCGGATGAATCAATTGGTGGCCACGGCTCCGGATACCCTGAACAAATTTCTTCAGAGGAAGCACTGTCCGGCTCCTTCTGCGGATTTTCAATTGAGCCGCTCGGAAAGCGGCCTGGCTATTTACAAATCTCCCGGAGAAAAAAAGGCCGGCGTGCTCTTTACGCAGAAGGATGTGCAAGAAAATCCGCCCCTTTTGGGTGAAAATGAAAAAGGAGCCATCAACGCCATGGAAGGCGTGGGGAAACTGATTGAAAAAGTGGACAAAACCGGATTCATTTCAAAAATCTACAATACGGATCTGATTACGGGTACGCTGAAAGCCGGAATCAAAGTGACCAAAAAGTACATTTCGGCCCAGGGGCAGCTTTACCGTGTAACCAAAGACAACACCACCTACGTCAACAATCCGCCGGCTGCTCGTACCGACCTCTGGATTTCAAAAGATAAGGTCATTACGGTACAGGGGATTGGACAAATCGGAACGGTTCTCGAGGATGATTCGGGACAGAATAAATACATTGTGGTGAGTGGAAAGGTCTTTAAAAACGATTCCAAAAATTGGAGCTGGTTTCGCCGCTCGTGGACGTCCAAATTTGTGGGGGGCATTCCGGATCAGATTATCCCGCTGATTCCGGTTGATCCGGCGAAAGGAATTTACAAGGTCGATACCTCGAAAATTCCGTCCACGATTGGCGGGCAGCACCCCTTGTTAAAAAGAGCCGCACCGGACAGTACCGAGGCTTTTTTCGCCCTGTGTGACCCCGACAGCGATGGCGTGGCGGAAGTCCTTTTACTGGACTCGGATGGAGACAAGGTGTTTGACACCTTTTTGTATGCCACCGCCGGCGACAGGCTCGGATACAATCTTATTAAAATTGATTCCAATGAGGATGGAAAAATCGACCTTATTTTGGCCGATCTGGATGCTACGGGGACCCCCGACGCAGCCGATTTAAACGCAGACGGTACCTACGACGCCTTCGACACCAACGGCGACGGCCTGTTTGACCGCATTGACGTGGATTTCGATGGGAAATTCGATGCGCTGGATGTCAATCTGGACGGTACATTGGATGTGTTCTTCCTCTCAGGTTCAGAGAATCTTGGGATCCCGCAAAAGACAGAACGTTTTCCCAAGAGATTTACGTGCTCGCCCGTGTACCCCAATCCCGCATCATCCGGAGAGATGCTTGCGTTTTCGTACGAGCTGGCCCGGCCGGCCGATGTCAAAATCGCGGTTTACAATGTCCTCGGCCAAAAACTGGCAGAATGGTCTTTGAAGCAGCGTCCCGCTGGCCGGTACCCGTTTCACTGGGATGGAACGGGTAAGAACGGCGCCCGGCTCCCTGGCGGCCTCTACTTTATTCGCTTCTTCGTAGATGCAGGCCGGACCTTTCAGGCCGTGCGAAAGGTCGTGCTGATGCGTTAACGATTCTTTTCTTCGTTTACCCGGCAAGAAAGCAAAACTTGCCGGGTTTTTTATTTTTCGAATCCGGGCATAAAAACATTTACTTACAGACGAACGTCATTTTACAAAAGAGTTGCAATTTCTCTAAAATTTTCATTAATTACACCCATGCTGCTTACAGAACAAATCTTAAAAAATTTCAAGGAGTTTGTCCGCGACCAGCACCTGATTAAACCGGAAGAGGGCCTTCTGGTGGCGGTTTCCGGCGGGGTTGACTCGGTGGTTTTACTGGACCTGTTGCACCAGGTTCAGTCGGAGTGGAAACTGCGCCTGAAGGTGATTCATTTAAACCACAGCATCCGGGGCCGCGAGGCCGACCGGGATGAGACCTTTGTGCGAAAACTGGCGGACGCGTACGGGCTGGAGGGCATTTTTGAAAAACAGGATGTTCCGGCCTATCGGAAAGAGCACCGTCTGGGTCTGGAAGAGGCGGCCCGGGAGGTGCGGTATCGATTTTATGAGAGGGCTCTGGCCCAAACCGGATTTCAAAAGGTGGCTCTCGGGCACCAGAAAAATGACCAGGCGGAAACCATTCTTGCCAATTTTTTACGGGGGGCCGGAATGGCGGGACTGAGCGGAATTCCTGTTCAAAGAGGGCCGTTTATTCGTCCCCTGCTGTGGGCCTCGCGGGAGGACATTCTTCAATATGCTCGGGAAAAAGAGCTTGAGTTTCAGCAGGATTCCACCAATGCAGATGTGGACTATCGCCGAAACCGGATTCGCCGCGAGTTGATTCCCTATTTGAAGGAACATTTTAATCCCGAAATTGTAGAACAGACCTACCGGGTGGGACGCATCTTCTCGGAAATCGAATCATTCCTGATTGCTACGGCTCACGACTCTGCGGAAGACTGTATTCTTTTACAAAATCATTCAAAAATTATTCTTGATATTGATAAATTTTCAAAGTATTTTAATATAATAAAGAAATATATTTTAAGAGAATGTTTGGTCAAACTGGGGGTTGCACAATCACGTTTAACCTTTACGATGTATGATGCCTTGCTGTCCCTCGCGGAAAAGGGCAAAAAAGGACGAAAAATTCCGGTTGGTTCACATATTACGGTTTTGATTGACCAGTCCGGTTTGGTTATTCAAAGGGATCGCCCGATCCCGGAGCAACATCCCCTGACGGTTGAGCCGGGGCGAGACTACACGCTGAGCGATTATGGTGTGGTATTTCAAACACAGTTCTGTTCTGATCCTCAGGAATTTCAACGCAGTGTTCATGATCCGACAATCGAATATGTGGACTGGGAACGGCTTCAGGGGAAAAAACTCTTGCTTCGGCCGTGGCGCAAAGGAGACCGGTTCTTCCCATTGGGAATGGCGGGGCAGAAAAAAATCTCCGATTTTTTGATAGATGAAAAGGTGCCTCTCCACGAAAGACCACGCATTTTGGTATTCACAGCGGATGAAGAAATTGTTTGGATTTGCGGATATCGGTTGGACAATCGCTTCAGAGTAACAAAATCTACCAAAAAAAGCCTTAAGTTAGCCGTAGAAAAAATAAGGTCTTAATATGCGAAACGAACAAAACTTGCTGCAAGACGTTTTAAAAAAGGAAGAATTTGAAGTTTACATTTCGGAAGAAGATATTCGTCGGCGGACCAAGGAATTGGGACGGCAAATTGCCGAGGATTACCATGGCCGTGTGCCCATCTTTGTGGGGGTTCTGAACGGCAGCTTTATCTTTTTGGCGGATTTGATTCGTGAAGTTCCGATCGATTGTGAAATTGATTTTTTGAAGATTTCCAGCTACGGCGACGAGAAAATCTCCAGCGGAAATGTCTCATTGCTTAAAGCCCTCGATTGTGAAATCGAAGGCCGGGATCTAATCGTGGTGGAAGACATCGTGGACTCCGGACTGTCCATTCAGTACATGCGGCAGATGATTACCGCCATGAAACCGCGGTCCCTTAAATTCGTAACACTTTTATTGAAAAAACGGGATAATTCCATTGCGGCCCCAATCGATTACGTGGGCTTTGAAATTCCCGATAAGTTTGTTATCGGCTACGGCCTGGATTACAAACAAAAACTGCGCAATTTACGCGCAATTTATATTGAAAAAGAAAGTAAAATGGAGTGATATAGATGTTTAATCAGTTTGAACCCATTGAATTAAAAACCAACAAACCCGGTCAGAAAACACCGCCCAAGCGGCCAACGCTTCCGAGGCGTTCAAAAAATCAGAAGGGGAATGCTCCCGGCGGGAATAACGCCCCCAATGATGAAAATGGCGGCTGGAAACGCTATTCCCGTTCAATTACAATCTGGATTCTGATTATTCTTGGTTCCATTCTTTTTGCGCAGGCCTTCAGTAATTTGGGACGAAAAGGTGAACAGGTTATCAGTTACAGTGAGTATATGCGCCTGCTGGAGGCCAATCAAATTGAACGTGCCGTTATTAAGGATCACGAATTTCATGGCGTTTTAAAACATGAGAATGCCACGAAAGTGGGCGGCCGTGTGGTTAATTTTAAGCGATTCAAAGTCATGCTTCCCTTCATAAACAAGGACATGCTGGCGCAATGGGACAAGGCGGGAATCAAATACGATTTTCGGGAAAAATCCATGGACTGGCTGGGGTATTTGCTCAATCTGCTTCCGTGGATTGCTCTGGCGGCCATCTGGTTCTACCTGCTGAAACGCATGCAGGGCGGGGGAAGCAAGGGAATCTTTTCGTTTGGAAAATCCCGGGCCAAGCTGATGATGCAGGACAAGCTTCGGGTGACATTTGATGACGTGGCCGGTGCAGACGAAGCCAAACAGGAATTGTTGGAAATAATTGATTTTTTGAGAGATCCCGGAAAGTTTCAAAAGCTGGGCGGACACATTCCGAAGGGTGCCCTTTTGTTGGGGCCTCCGGGGACCGGGAAAACGCTGCTGGCAAAAGCCGTGGCGGGCGAGGCCGGGGTACCGTTTTTCAGTATCAGCGGCGCCGATTTTGTGGAGATGTTCGTCGGTGTGGGCGCATCCCGCGTGCGGGATTTGTTTGAACAGGGAAAGAAAAATGCCCCCTGCATTATTTTTATTGATGAAATTGATGCCGTAGGCCGCCACCGGGGCGCCGGATTAGGCGGCGGGCACGATGAACGGGAACAAACTCTGAATCAGCTTCTGGTTGAAATGGACGGGTTTGATTCCAACGAAGGGGTCATCCTCATCGCCGCAACCAACCGGCCGGATGTGTTGGATCAGGCCCTGCTGCGGCCGGGACGGTTTGACCGGCAGATTGTGGTGGACCGGCCCGATGTGCGCGGACGCGAGGGCATTTTGCGGGTACACACGCGCAAAATTCCCTTAGACAAGGATGTGGATCTGGAAATTATCGCCAAAGGAACACCGGGATTTTCCGGCGCCGATCTGGCCAATCTCGTCAACGAAGCGGCGCTGATGGCGGCTCGAAAGAACAAAAAGCGCGTCCAGATGGAGGACTTCGAGGAAGCCAAGGATAAGGTGTTGATGGGCGTGGAACGCAAGAGCATGATTATCAGCGATGACGAAAAGCGGAGTACGGCTTACCACGAATCGGGGCACGTGTTGGTGGCCAAGCTGATACCCGGTTCCGATCCCGTGCACAAGGTGACCATCATTCCGCGCGGGCGTGCGCTTGGAATTACATCGTACCTGCCCATCGATGAGCGCCACAGTTATTCCAAAGAATATCTCGAAACCCGGATGGTGCATCTGCTGGGCGGGCGCGCCGCCGAAAAGATTGTTCTGAATCACTACACCACCGGAGCCGGGAACGATATTGAGCGCGCAACGGAAATGGCCCGTAAAATGGTGTGTGAATGGGGCATGAGCGAAAAACTGGGGCCCGTCACATTCGGCAAAAAAGATGAGGAAATTTTCATCGGGCGCGAAATTGCACAGCACCGGGATTACAGCGAAGAAACAGCCAAAATTATTGACGGAGAAGTAAAGCGCATTGTTCAGGAAGCGGCCGATAAAGCTGAGAAACTCCTGCGCGACAATGTGGATCTTCTGCATCGTTTGGCGGATGCGCTGCTGGAATACGAAATTCTGGATGGGCATCAGATCGATCAAATCCTTGCAGGAGAAGCCATGGCACCGCCGCCGAAAAAGAAAAAAGCGGCCAATGCAGCACGAAGCAAACCGCGCCGCCGGAAAAAAACGGAATCTACAACACCCGTAGCAGAGAAATCTGAAAAATCGGCTGGTTCAGGTATGGATGAAGGAGAACACTCATAAGAATTTAGGATGAATTCATGATCAGGCATTGGTTCGGGGTTCTCTCGGCAGATGTACCGGGGGGATTTTGGGTGTGGATCGCTTTAATCCTGATTGGGTGGTTTACGGCCTGGTTTGTTTATCGAACGTCTGAACTGGTAGACAGGCGAAAATTCACGAGGTGGCTGGTCTGGATTTTCATCCTGTCTATTTTTATTTATGGGGGACTTTGGTGGGTGTTTCGGCCCCCTGCCCGGCATGAACGGGTGGCCCTGGCCACGCCGGGCGGTTTCCGGATCGATCCTTCTCACCCGGAAAATTACGCCGTTCAGTATGAAACCTTTCTTAAATTATCTCGCTGGCTTCCCCCCGACCGATTTATTGTGTATTCGCCCGACTGGGTGTACCGGATTATTCCAAAGGCCTGTTCAACCCGGAAGGATTCCATTCGTTCATTTCTGAAACGAATGAAAGTGGACCGGCTCATCTGGATCCGCTGGCGCCCGGAATCTCACCAGCTCGTTTGGGTGTCGGAAGAGCTGCGTCGAAAAATACCGGGAAAAAGCCAAACCTATTCAGGAAAGACGGTCTCTGCCGCCCTTGAAAACGGATTGCGCGATTTTTACACGGACAAAGACAGCCTGAAACAATTGGCCCGGTTACAGCGGGTGGACTTTCAGGCCACTCCGGATCAGTGGCGACAATTTGCACGGGGAAAACTGCAACTACTCACCAACGATTTGACGGGTGCCGAGAAAACCTTTCAGGGGATCCTGACCGAATCGCCCCAATCCTGCCTGGGCTGGGTGGGATTGGCCGAAAGCCACCTTCAAAGGGTGGTTGCCAAACAGGCTCTCGGTGGATATTTGGCCGATGATCTGGCATCCGCTTATTCCGCTGTTGTCAACGCTCGAAACGCGGCCCCAAACTGGTCTCTCGTGCATTTGCTGGAGGGGAAATACTACATTTTCATGGAAATCTGGAGCAAGGCTCAGGAAAGCCTGTTTAAGAGCTACCGGTTGTACCCGAATTCCGACGCTCTGTACATCGCCCTGTCCCGTTTGCATCCCTCCCGCTTGCGAAAAATCGGTTTTTATTCCATCCGGCAAACCCTGCATCGGGCTGTTTTTATGAACCCGGCCTCCATTCCTGCACATCTGCTGATGGCAGATGTTTTGTATCGTCAACACGATTTGGCTGAGGCGGAAAAACAATACAAAGAGTTGCTGGCATTTAATCCGGATTTGAAAGACGGACTGATGGAATTGGGCAAGTTTTATATTAACACCACAAACTATGCAGGAGCCCGAAGAATTTTTCAAAGACTCGTTCGGCAGGATTCCACAGATGCCATTTCCATTTACAATTTGGGGGTGATTGCCTTTCTTGAAGCAAGGCCCGACGAAGCCATTCCCTATTTTGAAAAAGCCCTTGCTGTCGGACACGTTGTCAATTCTTATCTCTATCTGGCCAAGATTTACGAACAGAAGGGCGAAACGGATCGGGCGATCTCTTTTTTGCGAAAACGGATTCACTTTAAATCGGGGCCGAACGATCCCTTTGCTGAAGAAGCCCGAAAACATCTGGTTGTTTTATTAAATCGAAAGGCGGCCAAATGATTCGGGTGTACGGGTTTTCGTTGGATTCGGATTGGCGGTTTTTGGAAAATCAGGAGCATTTGCTGGTCCCCCGTGCCCCTAAAATTTGGGGAATGGATATTCGCTTTCCGCACAGGTCGGACAAAAAATTGTGGATTGAATTTGCCCGAAAAAACGGCATTCCCGAATGGGAGGCTCAACCGGCAGATGAGCGGTCCTGTCGCCTGATGGTGACCCGTGAACAGGTCGATCACCTGATTGAGTGGAGCACGG
>JAADHR010000104.1:9659-19569 GCA_013151735.1 Calditrichota bacterium
CCGCTCACCGTTTCCGGCCGCACCTGGACTTGGGAAGAGCGAACCCTGATTATGGGAATCCTGAATGTGACGCCCGATTCCTTTTCGGACGGAGGGAAATATGGGGACCCCGAGCACGCCCAAAGGCGCGCGTTTGAGCTGGTGGAGGCGGGCGCTGATGTGCTGGATATTGGAGGAGAATCCACCCGTCCGGGTGCCGAACGGCTTTCCGTTGAGGAAGAGCTGGGGCGGGTCCTGCCTGTTTTGGAGTCCGTTCGGGGCAGGCTGCCGGTCCCGATTTCCATCGACACCACCAAGGCGGCCGTGGCTCGGGAAGCGTTGAATGCCGGGGCCGCTCTGATCAACGATATTAGCGGATTGCGTTTTGATCCTGAAATGGCCTCTGTGGCTGCGGAATTTGACGTTCCTGTAATTGTGATGCATCTTCGGGGAACCCCCAAAACGATGCAGAAAAATCCGCAGTACAAAAATCTCATGGGAGAGATTCTAAATGAACTGGCAGAGAGCCGGGCCCGGGCCCAACAGGCCGGAATTTCTCCCGAAAAAATTATTGTGGATCCCGGAATCGGTTTTGGGAAACAGTGGTTTCACAATTACCAAATTCTGGGGGAGCTGGCCGCCCTGAAAATGCTGGAATCTCCGATTTTGATCGGCCCGTCCCGAAAATCTTTTTTAGGCAAGATTTTGAATAGTTCTCCGGACGAACGACTGGAAGGGACACTCGTGGCCAGCACCATCGGCATTCTAAACGGGGCCCATCTCATTCGGGTTCACGATGTAAAGGAGGCCCGGCGTGCGGCCCGAATTGCAGATATGTTTGCGGGGAAATTCCGCTCGCAATGACCGCTTATTAGAGCGATATTGAGAAATCTAACGACCATAGTCAAAGGTACGGTGAATGGATCGGCTAAACCTGACATTATTTCGGATTGAGTTTCTTCATTTTACGATCATTGATTTACTGGATATTCTGGTTATTTCGTACATCCTGTACCGCTTGTATCTTTTGATTCGGGGGACGCGGGCTATTCAAATTATTGCAGGGTGGGTGATCATTTTGCTGACATCCGTTGTGGCTAAAATCTTCGATATGAAAACCCTGTCGTGGATTTTTGACAGCCTGGGAACAATTTGGCTGGTGGCATTTGTGATTGTCTTTCAGCCGGAACTCCGGCGGATTTTGCTTTATCTGGGAAACCTGCCGCTCATTCGGCGGTTTGTTCGCATTCGGGGGAGTAAGGTTATTAATGAGGTGATAAAAGCCTCTGTGGAGCTCTCGAAGCTTGGCATCGGCGGACTCATCGTGATGACGCGCGAAATGGGCCTTCGGGGAATTATTGAAACCGGTATTCGCATTCAGGCGGAGGTCTCAGCACCCCTGATTCTCTCAATCTTTAATCCCCTTTCTCCTCTGCACGACGGAGCGCTTATTATTCAAAATGAACTCATTGAGGCGGCTAAGTGTATTTTACCGCTTTCCCAGAGCGACACGCTGGAACCCTGGTACGGCACACGCCACCGGGCCGCTCTCGGGCTTTCCGAAGAATCCGATGCGGTCATCATTGTGGTGTCCGAAGAAACCCATTACATTTCGGTGGCGATGAACGGAAAATTGAAGAAGAATCTGAACGAAGACGAACTCAGGGATGTGTTGGAAAAAAGTTTTAAGGTAGAAAGTGGAAAGAGTTAAAAAACCACTTGATTTTTTTAGAAAGAATTGTTAAACTAATTTTGTAAAAGGATTTTGGGGGATGATTCCTTCTCTTGTAAAAACGGCCTCTAATTACACATTGATTTTCCCCAAGAATGTAACACGAATTTTTCGTTAGTGAATTTCCTCCAAAAAACCGCGACCAATGCCAATTTGATTTCATTAAAATCAATTTGGAAAAACGGCTCAAAATAGGGGTTAACAGGTTCGTGAAAAGCATAACCAACCTGTTTGATTCAATTTTGCTATTGCTCCGGGAAAAGCACTGGAAGAGGAGCTTGGGGCCAAGCGATACTAAATCCGCCTCAGGAGGATTCGATTCAATTTTGCTAATATTCCGCGAAAAGCGCCGGAAGAGGAGCTTGGGGCCAAGCGATACCAAATCCGCCTCAGGAGGATTCGATTCAATTTTGCTAATATTCCGGGAAAAGAACCGAAAGAGGAGATTAGGGCCAAGCGGTGTTAAATTCGCCCTGGCCAAAATTGGAGGATGTGCCTTGTTGGGGGGACTTCTGGTGTGGCCCCAAACCTGTCTGCCTCAGCCCACCCTGTTTGAATCTCACGAAATCCTTTCCCAAACGCCTGATGCAGTGACCCTTCGGATTGTGTACCGTTTTCCTCACGGAAAAATCCGTTTCCGTGATTTTATGAGTCATTACTTTCTTGTGTCAGGTGATTCACTGATTGCTTTTCCCGCCAGCCGCTTTCTTTTTACAACCGTGTTGAAACAGCCGGAAGCTGAAGTCCTGAAAACCCGCGGTCGAAATCTTTCTATCCCCGAAAATTTAGATTTACCGGCTGAGCGTGTGATTGGAGACAGCGCTGTGCAAGACCAACAGCAGCCATGGCGGTTTCCTTTGGGGATACAAACCAGCCCGATTCTGAACGTGCAAAAATTAGGCAATTTTCGGGACTTCCCGCTCTGGGCCCTTCGGGTGTTTCCGGTGAAAATTTTGCCCGGGGGAAAATCAATTGCTTTTCTGGACACCATTGTAGTTCGTCTGAAATTTGGCGGGGCGATCCTTGGGGGATCGGCTAAAATAAAAAGAGAGAATCCTGCTATTCTTCAGGAACTCAAGCAAATGCTTCTGAATCCCGGGGCGGTAAAAAACGTCCAGGCAGCCTCCCATCTTCATGTGGCAAAACCTTCGGGTTTTCGTTTGGCGGATCGAAAAATAGCCGGCTTTAAGCTGCTTGTATCCGGGCAGGGATGGTACAAAATTACACGCGCCTTTTTGAAGGCCAACAAAATTCCGGTGGAACAAGTTGCATGGAATCGGATCAGAATAACGGCCAAAGAGAATCCTGTTCCCTTTGTGGCCCATGGCCTGGCCGACGGCCGGTTTGATCCGGGCGACAGTTTTGAGTTTTGGGGAGAGCCTAATTTGAACACCCGCTATCCCGGCGCTGAAGATATGTACTTCGATCCGTATTCCATAAAAAAGGCCTATTTTGTGACGTGGAATGACGGCCCGGGGGCACAATACGGTGCGGCCAACGGCGGTTTTTTTTCATCGGAGTCCACACTCGTGTTTCAGCCCCGCAGTTTTATGGCCACGGTTCATGCGGAGAAAGACAACTCTTACAATCGCTTGGGCCATGTGATGCCCGGGGTTGATCGGGATCACTGGTTTTGGGGAAGCCTGGGTGCCGGCGAAATCCGGACCTTCCCCGTAAAACTCCTGTGCCCGGATATCCAATCCAATCGGCTGGTGAAGGTGAAACTCATGCTTCACGGAATGACCACCGGGCACCACAGCGTGCGGGCATTTTTGTCCAATCACCGGATTCTTCAGGGCGAATGGAATGATCAGACCCTATATTCGGTAGCCACATCTCAGAGGGAAGGCGTTTTTGGCGGTGAGCTGGATGAAAAAAATAACGCATTGACGCTTATCAATAATTCGGATGATGAACTCGACTTTTTTCTGGTGAACTGGTTTGATGTAACGTATCCCAGGCTGTACGAGGCCGATGAAAACTTCATCCGCTTTACGCGTCCTGAGGATTGGCAAAACGGCCGCTACCGGTTTGTGATTAAAGGATTTACACGCCCAAATATTGAGATTTTTAAGCTTCATCAAAGCCAGATTTTTGGAGCTCGGGTGGACGAGATAGTGGATTCACTCGGGCAAAAATCCTACCAGTTAACTTTTGAAGATGACGTTCCCTCGGCACAAACCGCCTACATTGCCCTCACGCCGGAGGCCAAAATGAATCCGGAATCGGCGCAACCGGTTTACGAATCCAATCTGAAAAATCCGGATAATCAGGCAGACTATGTGATCATTACGCCCCCCTATTTTGCCGAAAATGACGCCCTTCGGCGGCTCATTCACCTTCGGCAGAGTCAGGGGTATTCGGTGCGGGTTGCCTTGACCGATGAGATTTACGATAATTTTTCGGATGGCGAGAAAAGTCCTGTCGGGATTAAGAATTTCCTGCGGTATGCCTGCACCACCTGGCAAAAGCCCGCGCCGCTTTTTGTGCTTCTGGTCGGGGACGGAAATTATGCGGTGCGAAGCCGGTCGGCTCAGTCTGTGAATTTTGTTCCGGTCTACCACTATCAGACGATAAAATTCGGCGCGGCAGCCAGCGACACCTGGTACGCTCTGGTTTCCGGCGATGATTTAGTGCCGGATTATTTCATCGGGCGCCTGCCTGCCCGCACCCACGACGAGCTCAATCACATGCTGGAAAAGATCCTCTCCACCGAAACGCAGCCAGTCAACGGGGAATGGAGAAACCGCCTGCTGATGATTGCGGGGCACGACAAATTTTTTCATCAGCAGAATGCGGAGCTCGCCAGGACGCTTCTTCCCAAAAGCTTTTTTGTACAAAAATTGACATCCTCTCCCCCTGGCGACCCCTTTTACGGCGACACCCGGAAACTTCTGTCTGCTTTTGACCGGGGGGTAAGCTACGCCAATTTCATGGGACACGGCGGCGGAGCTGTGTGGGCGGACAATCTGCTGTTTCGTTTTGACGATCTCCGTCTTCTTAAAAATGCACCCAATTATCCCCTCATTACCAGCATGACCTGCTTCACCGCCGCCTTTGATTCACCGCGTGACGTGTCGTGTCTGGGGGAACAACTGCTTAAACTGGATCGCCAGGGCGCGGTGGCCTTTCTGGGGGCATCCGGTGTCGGATGGGTCTGGAATGACTACTATTTTCTGCAACAACTGATTAATCGTTTGTTTATCCACCGGGCATCCACCATCGGTGAGGCGGTTACCCTGGCGAAAATCGACTATCAGGCCAAATATTTTACTGCTCAACGGGAATCCATGATTCACCAGTACAATCTTCTGGGCGATCCCGCGCTGGGCCTGGCGTTTCCTAAAGATTCCCTCAGGGTAAGCTCAGATCAAAAACGCTACTCAGGCGGCGATACGGTGCGGGTCAAGATTTCGGCTCCCGTGCAAACCGGAACGCTCTCGTACATCCTGGTGGATTCAATCGGTGTGGTGAAAAAAACCGGAAACCTCCCTTATTCCGATCCTCAGAAACCGATCTCCATTATCCTTTCCCAAACGATGAAACCGGGTCTCTACTGGTTAACATTTGATCTTTTTGGGCCCGGAAGTTTGGCTAATTACAACGGGGCCTTCCCTGTTGCCGTAGGGCAGGCGATGATGATTTCCACCGGCTCCGTTCCCGCCACGGTGGTTGTGGGGGATTCTGTTAAAATCCATGCACAAATTGCGGGGCTTTCTCCTGCAGCACGGGCTTTCTGCGTGTTTGAATCTCCGCTTAACGATTCCCTGGAAATGGCTTTTCTTCCCGATCGTGGGCGGTTTGAAACCCTGCAGTCACGTGTTTTTCAGAACGTGGGTTGGGTGACCTATCACATTTCAAGCGTGGAAAATGGGAAAATGCACCGGTTTGCGGGCCACACGTTTCGGGTAAATCCGGTGGGAGATTTGCGGGTTCAGCAAAATTCACTTCAGGTGGCGGTAGATGACAGCATTTACCTGCAGGCCGTTATCCAGAATAATTCAGCTGTCGCGTACAAAGGGATTTCGGTTGATTTCTGGCAAGTCCAGACCGGGGATTCTGTTCTTTTGGGAAAATGCGTGACGGATTTTAATCCCTACGAAACCCGAAAAATTAAGGCGCGGGTTGTGCTGCCGCCGGGAAAGGTGGATGTGAAAGTCTCCGTGAATTTCGATCGAACCATTCGAGAACGGGTGTGGAACAACAATTCGGTTGAATCCCTTATCGAAACACCGGCTTTCTATTTTCTCCCGGAAAAGGGTTTTCGGGTTAGTCTGACCCAAACCGATAGCGTTTGTGCGTGGCGGAATGTGCATCTGCAAATTTCAAAACATTCTTGCGGGATTCCCTTTGTGCTTTCATTTGGGAATGCCGCTTGGAGCGATTTTAAGACCGATCAATCCATTGAGCCTGTTAGCCTTCCGGATTGGAGCGGGCCGGTTCTGAAGTTGAACGGGACTGCCGGTGAAAGAATGGCGGCCTCTCTCTCTGTGTGTGTGCCCGATTCACAGACAGGTTCTATCGGCCGTGAAAGCGATTTGTTTCGGTTCTATCCGAAACAAAAACTCTGGGCAAAAGTTCTCCGAACCAGCCTGCGGGATTCCCTGTTTCAGGCGAAAATAACGGGATTGGGGGCATTTGCCTTTTTCAGAAAAAGGGATTCCGTTCCGCCAACCGTGGATATTTTGGCTGGCAAACAGGCGTTTTTCGATGGCGGCTACCTGGGGAATCACCCTACATTTACCATTGAAATGCGGGATGAAAATGGTCTTCATCCCGGCGAAGAGGCTCAGAAAATTCTTCTGGATGGGCAGCCGTTAACTAAAGAAGATTCGGACCTTCAGATGAATGTTGGCCCTGGCAGCCTCGTCCTGACCGTTTCGCCCGAACTATCCGCCGGAAGACACGAGCTGGCGGTTCGGGGAATGGACTGCATGGGGAATAGTTCAAAAACTGCCGTGCTGCATTTCAGGGTGGCTTCTGATTTTGATCTGAATGTTCTGGGGAATTATCCGAATCCGTTTAAAAAACAAACCGTTTTTGCCTACGAATTGAGTGCGCCGGCTACGGCGGTTTCGCTGAAGATTTACACGGTTTCGGGTCGCCTGATTCGCCGTTTTGGGGTGTTGGATTTTACGGACGATCCTGATCCTCTGGAGCCCGGCTATCACGAACAGACCTGGGACGGGACGGACGGTAATGGGGAGGATGTGGCCAATGGGGTGTATTACTTCAAATTTACAGCCAAAAGTGAAACAAAAACCATTAAAAAAACGGGGAAAATTGTTCGAATCCAATGAAACGAAAAAACATTATCTTCTTCATCATCTTTTTTGTTTTGCCTGAATGGGCGTTTGCAGGCAACGGTGCAGCCGATTTCCTGTCCATTGGCATCAGTCCGCGTGCATCGGGATTGGGGGGTGCATTTGCGGGCGTTTCGGCTGATGGAACCGCTTTCTTGTGGAATCCGGCGGGAATCGCTGGGGCACCCAAACAAATTCACGCTATGGCGGCCACACAATTCGGAGGATTTCAAAATCCCCTGGGCCGGTTGGATCATCTGGGAATTACGCTTCCCATTTACAAGGGGGATTTGGCATTCAATTATGTGCGATTCAGTGTGGACGATATTCCAATTTATCCGGAATTAAAGGGTGAAAACATAACCCAACGGCTGCGTGACCCGGCGCTCCGCCCCGACGGCACCCCGGACGGGTATCTGAACGATGCAGAAGAAGCCTTCATTTTCACGTTTGTAAAAGAGAACACAAAAACACTGGATCTGGGGTGGCTGTATTCAAAATTCAGGATTGATGTACCCGTGGGGCTGAATCTGAAAATTCTGCACACAAAAATCGGACGATACTCGGCTTCGGGTGTAAGCCTGGATGTGGGATTTCAGGTGCGGTTGGCTCTGGATGATTTTTTTGAGTCCAAAAAACTGGGGCGGCTTATTTTTGGACTGTCCTGGCAAAATCTGACCCAATCCAGTCTGAGCTGGTCTACCCATCACCACGACGTGATGAAACGCGCCCTGGGTTGGGGACTGTCGTATCTGCACCCCCTTCCCCGGTATCACAGCCGCCTGCTTTTTGTGATTGGAAAAAGCTTTTCAGACCATCCTGGTTTTGGGGTGGAATGGAATTTCCGCAATCGGATGGAACTGCGTATTGGAAGTCATGAAAGGCAGGTGGCGTTTGGAGCCGGATTTTCCTTCTGGAAATTTCACGTAAACTATGCGCTTGAAACCCATGAGCTCAATGCGTCTCATCGTTTGGGGCTGTCTTATTATTTTTAAGGATTTTTGGATGAAAATTAAACGGCGACAATTTTTCCTCTTGCTATTTGTGATAAATTTTTCTATCTTATTTTGCAAATCGAATTCTTCCGGCCCTGAAATAAAGAAACCGGATCCTCCTGTTATCGTTCCAAAGTCGGCCGAAAATTCACTAATTGAAAAAGGGGTTGATGCCATTCCGGAAACGGATGCCATATTTTTTGAGTGGTTTCATTCCGGGGAAAAAATTCAGGCGTGGAATATTTATAAAAAAGAGGGAAAAACGGGTCACTTCCGGCTTTTGTCTCATGTTTCACCCGGTGATACGAGTTTTGTCGATCAAAATGTAACAGTCGGTGTTCGGTACTGGTATTTTTTGACGGCGGGTGGATCCAACGGCGAGGAAAGTGACCCCTCGAATACGATTACCTATAAATTAATTCCAAAAGCCGGCAGTTTGGGCAATACACGGGATGTTCGTCCGATTTTTGAGTGGCGGTCTTCAGGAGTGGCGCCGATGTATTACATTTTACGCCTGTATAAAAACCCGAAGCACACCCCCGTCTGGATAACAATGGTGTACCCTGGCTTTCAGGGACAGCGGGAAACCGTTGCGTACGATGCCGACGGATCGGCCCTGGAGGATTCCCTTGAGAGAAACGGACCTACGCCTGGCGTGTAGACGAGGTGGGTGCTGAAGCAAATTCGGGTTGCGAATCACATTGGAAGGTATTCACCGTACGGGAATGAAGTAATTTAGGGAGAAATAATATGGGTTGGAAAAAATGGGGTGTCGTTCTAAGTGTTCTAATTAGTTTGTCTTTTAGCTCTGTTTTGTGGGCACAACAGCGACCAGTTGCAAATTATCTGAGCCGCGGTGCACAGTATGTGATAGGGAATCAGGATCAGTTGTTGATTCGAGTAAATATCTGGGGTTTCGTAAAAATGCCCGGGCAATATCTGGTTCCCACAAATACGGATCTGGTATCTCTCATTTCTTATGCGGGCGGCCCTTTGGAAGACGCTCAGCTTAAAAAAATCCGGCTGATTCGAACGGCCATGAGGGATAGCAGTGAGAAAATCATTTCACTGAATGTGAAAAAATTTATTGACGCAGGTGATGAATCTCAAAATCCGCAGTTGTTGCCGAATGATACGATTATTGTTACTGCAACCTCCTATCACTGGGTCATCAAAAGTCTGGAATTTGTATCCAAATTGGGATCCATTGCCTATTTTTCCTATTTTGCCGTCCGTTTGATTCAAAACAAATAGCAGGTTGTGGCAGGATTGGTATTGAGCGAAGGTTACAGATGAGTTGTTTTTTTGCAATCAGGCAAATCAGAATTAGAAATAAAGGGGTCGGCTGATGAAAGGTGTTGTTTTGGCGGGAGGTCTGGGAACGCGTCTTTATCCCCTCACTCGGGTTACCAACAAACACCTCTTGCCCATTTATGACAAACCGATGATTTACTACCCCATCGAAACGTTGGTACGGGCGGGAATTGAGCAAATTTTGATTGTAACCGGAGGTAATAACGCAGGAGATTTTCTGCGTTTGTTGGGGAACGGAAAACAGTTTGGTCTCAGACATCTGAATTACACCTATCAGGAGGGGGAGGGCGGAATTGCCGATGCCCTGAAACTGGCAGAATATTTTGCGGATAACGACAAAATTATTGTCATTCTGGGCGACAATATTATTGAAAAGGATATTTCAGACTATGTGCAGGCATTTAGAACCCAGTCAGAGGGAGCCAAAATCCTTTTAAAAGAGGTTCCTGATCCGGAGCGGTTTGGTGTGGCTGAAGTGGATGGGGAAAAAGTGGTCACAATTGTTGAAAAGCCGCTGGTACCCAAAAGCAATTTGGCCGTGGTGGGTGTTTATATGTATGATTCAAAGGTTTTTGATATTGTCAGTA
>JAADHR010000105.1 GCA_013151735.1 Calditrichota bacterium
GTCTTCCCATGATCCACATGTCCGATCGTGCCTACATTCACGTGCGGCTTCTTCCGTTCGTATTTCGCCTTTGCCATTCGTTGTCCTCCTTAACCTCAAAGGGTATGTTTAAATCAAATAGTATTCTTAACCACGAATCTTTTTAATGATTTCATCCACAATACTTTGTGGAGCTTCCTGATAATGTGAAAATTGCATCGTGTAAATCGCCCGTCCCTGTGTAATTGACCGCAGCTGGGTTGCGTACCCAAACATCTCACTCAAAGGAACCATTGCGGCAATTACCTGGGCATCCTTTCGCGGAACAATTCCGATCACTTTGCCCCTGCGCGAATTTAAATCACCCATCACATCGCCCATGTACTCCTCCGGAACCACAATTTCAATATTCATGATCGGTTCCAAAAGTACAGGGTCTGCCTTGGATGCCGCTTCCTTCAGAGCCATCGATCCGGCAATTTTAAAGGCGATTTCGGAGCTGTCCACCGGGTGATAGGAGCCGTCAATCAGGGTCGCTTTGACATCGATCATCGGAAAACCGGCAATTACACCGTTTCCGAGGGCTTCCTCGATGCCCTGTTTGGTCGGATTGATGTATTCCCGGGGCACCGCACCGCCGATAATTTTATTCTCAAAGATAAAACCAGCCCCCTTTTCCGCCGGTTCCAATTCGATAACCACGTGCCCGTACTGCCCCCGTCCACCGGATTGACGGACGAATTTTCCCTCGGCTTTGACCTTTTTACGAATCGTTTCCCGATAAGCCACCTGCGGGCGCCCGACATTGGCCTGAACCTTAAATTCCCGCATCATGCGGTCGATCAAAATATCCAGGTGAAGTTCCCCCATACCCGAAATAATGGTTTGTCCCGTCTCGTCATCGGTTCGAACCTGAAACGTCGGATCTTCATCCGCTAATTTCATCAGAGCATCAGACAGTTTATCGCCGTCTGCTTTCGATTTGGGCTCGATAGCGACGGAAATAACCGGCTCGGGAAACTCCATTTTTTCCAAAACAATGGGATGCTTTTCATCGCAAAGGGTATCGCCGGTTTTCGTGTTTTTCAAGCCGACCGCTGCGACAATATCCCCGGTAAAAACGGCCTCAATATCCTGACGTTTGTTTGCCATCATTTGAAGCACGCGGCCGATACGCTCCTTTTTGCCAGAATTTGTATTCATGACATAGGAACCCGTTTTCAGCGTACCGGAATAAACCCTGAAATAGGTGAGTTTTCCGACATAGGGATCACTCATAATTTTAAACGCCAAGGCAGAAAAAGGAGCATCGTCCCTGGCTTCCCGCACTTCCTCTTTCCCGGTTTTCGGATTAAATCCCTTTACCGGAGGCAGGTCGGCCGGGGAAGGCAAATAATCAATAACTGCATCCAAAAGCCGTTGGACCCCTTTGTTTTTAAAAGCACTTCCGCAAAGAACCGGAACGGCGCTTACATCCAGAGTGGCCTTCCGCATGGCACTTTTAATTTCCTCTTCGGAAACCTCTTCCCCCTCCAAAAATTTTTCCATCAATGTGTCATCATAATCCGAAAGGGATTCCAGCATGTGCGATCGATATTCCTGGGCCAATTCCACCATATCCTTCGGAATGTCGACCTCATCCCAGTTTGCACCCAGCGTCTTCTCGTTATAGATGACACCTTTCATCTGAATCAAATCAATCAGCCCGGTAAACATATCGCCGGAACCAATTGGAATTTGAATGGGAACGGGGTTCCCTCCCAGACGTTCCTTGATCGCCCGAACCACAGCAAAAAAATCGGCTCCGGAGCGGTCCATTTTATTCACAAAGGCGATACGCGGAACGTTGTATTTATCGGCCTGTCGCCACACGGTTTCGGACTGGGGTTCCACCCCGCCGACCCCACAAAAAACCGCAATAGCTCCGTCCAGCACACGCAGCGATCGTTCGACCTCTGCGGTAAAATCCACATGCCCCGGCGTGTCGATAATATTGATTCGGTGTTTTTTCCAGAAAGATGTTACCGAAGCGGAGGTAATCGTAATGCCCCGCTCCTTCTCCTGTTCCATCCAATCGGTGGTAGCTGCCCCCTCATGCACCTCACCCATGCGGTGAATCCGGCCGGTATAGTACAGAATCCGCTCAGTTGTCGTTGTTTTTCCCGCATCGATATGAGCCATAATGCCAATATTGCGGGTTTTTTCTATGGGAAATTCTCGTTTCATTTAGTAAACTTTAAAGCCTTTCGTCTTTTTTGCTACCACCTAAAATGAGCAAATGCCTTGTTCGCTTCTGCCATTTTATGTGTATCTTCTCTCTTTTTAATAGAAGCCCCTTCCTTCCGCGAAGCGGCAATCAGCTCGGCCGCAAGTTTCTCGGCCATCGTTTTTTCATTTCGTGCCCGCGAATATTGAATGAGCCACCGCATGGCCAATGCAATACTCCGGTCAGTCGGCACCTCAATGGGAACCTGATAGGTCGCTCCGCCAACCCGCCGGGATTTCACCTCTAAAATCGGGCGAACATTTGTAATGGCCTTTTCAAAAACCTCCAGACCGCTCTGATCTGTTTTCTGTTCTACAATATCGAGAGCCGTATAGAGGATTTTTTCGGCAATACTCTTTTTCCCGCGGCGCATAATTGCATTCGTAAATTTTGCAACCAACTTATTGTGAAATTTGGGATCGGGCAAAATCTCCCGTTTGGTTACTTTTCTTCGCCTTGGCATGAAAACTCCATTTATTTTTTGACCCTACGTCTGAATTTAGATTACCCTTGACACTGAAAACCCCCTGAAGAGGGGATTTTCGATACAAAACAAAAATCTTAACCTCGACTCAGACCAAAATGATTCATCTTCGATCGATCATTTTAACTGTTTCTCTGGGCGAGGCGTTTCCAAATAATCGGATTTTATAATTCCGATTATTTTTATTTTTTCTTCTTCGTTCCGTATTTAGACCTACCGTTACTGCGACCGTCCACACCAGCAGTGTCTAACGCACCTCGTATGATATGATATCGCACGCCCGGTAAATCCTTCACTCTACCACCTCTGATCAGTACAATTGAATGTTCTTGTAAATTGTGACCTTCGCCGGGAATATAGGCTGTCACCTCAATCCCATTCGTTAGCCGTACACGGGCCACTTTCCGCAAAGCCGAATTCGGCTTCTTGGGAGTTGACGTGTACACACGCGTACAGACGCCCCGTTTCTGGGGATTTGCTTTCAGCGCAGGGACCTTATTCTTTTTGATAACCTTTTCCCTGCCAGACCGCACCAGTTGATTAATTGTTGGCAAATTATTCCTCCTGACAAACGAAATATAAATTTAATAAATTATTTCTTCTTTGTCAATAAATTTTTTAAATTTATTCAATTTATTTCATAGGGTTATCGGCCCCTCAATTGGCAATTTTCGCCTCAGGAACAGTGGGTTCCGCCGATTCTCCTTCCGATTCATCTCCCTTGTAAGAAACCATCAGATCGCCATATTTATTGAGTCCGGTACCTGCCGGAATCAAATTCCCCATAATGACATTTTCCTTCAGACCATACAACGTATCCACCTTGCCGGCGATCGCCGCATCGGCCAAAACCCGGGTTGTTTCCTGGAAGGAAGCCGCTGAGATAAAGCTCTCTGTTGAAAGAGATGCCTTTGTGATTCCCAGAAGCACGGGCTTGAATGTGGCCGGTTTGGGCTGCCGGGCCTTTGCCTGCCGCTTACCGGCTTTTTCAAGGCGCTCATTCAGCCGGTCAAATTCCTCGCGTTCCAGAATCTGATTTACCCTGAATTTTGAATCGCCCGGTTCGGTAATAACCACCTTGGACAACAACTTGTCGTTATCCTGCAAGAATCGAATCTTGTCTACAAGATCCCCTTCAAGGTACCGGGTATCACCGGGGTCTTCCACACGCACCTTCTGAAGCATCTGCCGGACAATAACCTCAATGTGCTTATCATTGATGCGCACACCCTGGAGGCGGTAAACTTCCTGGATTTCATTTACCAGATATTCCTGAACCCGGTTGGGACCCAAAATGTTCAGGATGTCCTGAGGAGCGACAGAGCCCTCAGTAAGTTTTTCACCGGCCGAAACCGGATCGCCGTCGTGCACCAGAACATGCTTGCCGTAAGGAATCACATAAATGCGCTTGTCCAGGCCATCTTTCGAGGTGACAATAATTTTTCGCACCCCGCGGCGAACTTCACCGAATTCCACAACACCGTCAATTTCACTGACGATAGCCGGTTCTTTGGGCCGCCGCGCCTCGAACAACTCGGCCACTCTCGGCAAACCGCCTGTAATGTCACGGGTTTTGGCAATTTCGCGCGGAATTTTTACCAGAATATCACCGGGTTTGACCTTCTGACCATCCGCCACAATCAAGAATGAGTGCGTGGGGATGATGTGTGTTTCCAGCGCATTCCCCTCTTCATCCGTAATAACCAGTTGGGGACTCAGATTCCGATTGTGCGTATCGACAATGACCCGCTGTTTGCGTCCCGTGGTTTCATCCAGCTCTTCCTTAAACGTGACATTTTCAACGATGTCTTCGTACCGGACCAACCCTCGTTTCCCTGCAATAATCGTCGCCGAGTAGGGATCCCATTCGAACAGAACGTCACCCTTTTTAATCTTTTGTCCATCTTTAATAAGAATTTTGGCGCTGTAGGGAACCGTATACTGGGAAACCATCCGATTGTTTTCATCAATAATCCGAATTCGGCCGTTTCGTCTGGCAGAAATCAACGCGCCGTCTTCTTGTTGCAGAATTTTTAAATGTTCGAATTGAACCGTTCCTTCACTCTTGGAAACCACACGGGACTGAGCCGCAATTCGGCTGGCCGTTCCACCAATGTGGAAGGTTCGAAGGGTCAGCTGCGTACCCGGCTCACCAATGGACTGGGCCGCAATGACACCCACCGTCTCACCGATACCGACCATATCACCGCGGGCCAGGTTTCTTCCGTAACACTTGGCACAGACGCCTCTCGGAGCCTCACAGGTCAAAACAGACCGAATGTACACCGACTCAATGCCTGCCTGAGAGATCCGGTCGGAAATTTCTTCGTCAATCAGCTGGCCGGCTTCCACAATAATGTCCCCGGTTTCAGGATCATAAACATCCTCGGCAGCCGTACGTCCCAGAATACGATCCTGCATGGGCTCGATGACTTCCTCGCCCTCCTTCAAATCACCGACGCGCAGGCCAAGGATTGTTCCGCAATCCTCCATGGTGATGGTCACATCCTGAGCTACATCCACCAAACGGCGTGTCAGATAGCCGGCATCAGCGGTTTTCAGGGCTGTATCGGCCAAACCTTTTCGGGCACCGTGCGTGGATATAAAATATTCCAACACACTTAAACCCTCTTTAAAATTGGCCGTAATCGGCGATTCAATAATTTCACCCGTAGACCCGGTCATTTTCTTCTGCGGTTTTGCCATCAAACCGCGCATACCCGCCAGCTGGCGAATCTGCTCTTTTGACCCCCGGGCGCCTGAATCGGCCATCATAAAAACCGGATTAAACCCATCCTGGGAGACCTTCAAATGCTCAAACATCCGTTCGGCCACAGCATTTGTCGTGCCCGTCCAGATATCAATAATTTTATTGTACCGCTCACCGTCCGTGATTATTCCGCGCTCGTACTGCCGCTGGATTTTTTCAACGGCCTCAGAGGCCCGGTCAATCATTTCATATTTTTCCTGAGGAATTTCCACATCGTCAATTCCAATGGTTGCTCCGGACTTCATGGCATACCGAAATCCGAAATCCTTCAAACGATCCAGGAACTTAATGGTTTCATAATTGCCCAATTGTTTGTAGGCCGCACCAATTAACTGTTCAATCCGCTTTTTGGTAAGCAGTTCGTTCACAAATTCAAAATTCTTGGGAACAATGGTGTTAAAAATAACCCGGCCGACGGTGGTGTCTACCAATTTGCCGTTAATCCGCACCGTAATTCGGGCGTGAATATCTACCACTTTTTCGTGGTAGGCAATGATGACCTCATCCATCGAGCTGAAGACTTTGCCTTCTCCCTTGGCACCCTTCTTGGCTTTGGTGACGTAATAGCAGCCAATCACCATATCCTGGCTCGGAATGGCCAGGGGTTTCCCGTGTGCCGGGGACAAGATGTTGTGGCTCGACAGCATGAGTGTGGAGGCTTCAATCTGGGCCTCGTACGAAAGCGGCAAGTGTACCGCCATCTGGTCACCGTCAAAATCGGCATTAAATGCCGAGCACACCAGCGGATGCAGCCGGATGGCCTTTCCTTCAATCAAAATAGGCTGAAACGCCTGAACACCCAAACGGTGCAGCGTAGGTGCACGGTTCAACAAAATCGGGTGATCTTCAACAATCTCTTCGAGAATATCCCAAACTTCCGGCCCCTTACGTTCCAGGAGCTTTTTGGCGCTTTTGACCGTTTTGACCAAACCGCGCTCCACCAATTTATTGATTACAAAGGGTTTAAACAGCTCCAGTCCCATTTCCTTTGGCAGTCCGCATTCGTGGATCCGCAATTCGGGACCGACCACAATCACAGAGCGCCCGGAGTAATCGATTCGTTTTCCCAATAAATTCTGGCGAAAACGCCCCTGTTTTCCCTTCAGCATGTCCGAAAGAGATTTCAATGGCCGATTCCCGTCGCCGCGAACCGCCACGGTTTTACGACCGTTATCCAGAAGCGAATCCACCGCTTCCTGCAGCATCCGTTTCTCATTCTTCAGAATGACTTCCGGAGCCTTAATCTCCATCAATTTTTTAAGACGGTTGTTTCGAATGATGACCCGGCGGTACAAATCATTTAAGTCCGATGTGGCAAAGCGCCCGCCTTCCAGCGGAACCAGCGGCCGCAATTCCGGAGGAATAACCGGCAAAACGGTTAAAACCATCCACTCGGGCTTATTAACCCGCCCGTCTTCCTTGGGCAGAAACGCTTCAATCACCTTCAGCCGTTTCAGGGTTTCCAGTTTGCGCTGATGAGAGGTTTCGGTTTGGGCCTTTGCCCGAAGTTCTACAGACAGGCCCTCGATATCCACCCGGCGTAACAATTCCAGAATGGCTTCCCCGCCGGTAAGGGCCAGAAACTTTTGCGAATCCTCTTCCACATTGCCCGGCTGTTCCGAAATAATCCGGTAATATTCATCCTCTTCGATCAGCTCTTTTTCTTTCAGATCGGTTGTCCCGGGCTGAATCACCACGTACGCTTCGTAGTAAATGATCCGCTCCAGATTTTTAATCGACATCCCAAGGATGTAGCTGATTTTTGACGGAAGGGATTTCCAGAACCAGATATGCACAACCGGCACGGCCAGGGTAATATGTCCCATCCGTTCCCGGCGTACGCTCTTTTTCGTCACTTCCACGCCGCAGCGGTCGCAAACAATCCCTTTGTAACGGATGCTTTTGTATTTACCGCAGTGGCACTCGTAATCTTTTACAGGCCCGAAAATTTTCTCACAGAACAAACCGTCTTTCTCGGGTTTATACGACCGGTAATTAATGGTTTCCGGTTTAAGAACTTCTCCATGCGACCGTTCTAAGATCTTGTTTGGAGAAGCCAATCCAATATAAATTTTAGAATAGCGTCGATGCGCCAATTTCGGTGTATTGATATTCATATTTAGCAAGGGTAAAACCTCCGAATCTTTTGGTTTTTCCCAAAAAGATTGATTTTAATTCTATTCTAACTCTACATCCAGACCCAGGCCCTGCAATTCTTTAACGAGAACGTTAAAGGATTCCGGCACACCCGGTTCTGGCAGATTCTCACCTTTTACGATTGCCTCGTAGACCTTGGACCGTCCCTTCACATCATCCGATTTCACCGTCAGAATTTCCTGAAGGGTGTGAGCGGCCCCGTAGGCCTCAAGTGCCCAGACCTCCATTTCGCCAAAACGCTGGCCTCCAAACTGGGCTTTTCCGCCCAAAGGCTGCTGAGTGATGAGCGAATACGGGCCAATCGACCGTGCATGCAGTTTGTCTTCCGCAAGGTGAGAAAGCTTTAGCATGTAAATCTGTCCGACTGTAACAGGCGCATCAAATGTTTCGCCCGTTCGTCCGTCGTAGAGTATGGATTTCCCGCTTTCCGGCAAACCGGCTTTTCGAAGCTGCTCTTTCACCTCCTCGATGGAAGCTCCGTCGAACACGGGCGTGGCGAATTTAACACCCAGTTTCTCGGCCGCCCATCCCAGATTGGTCTCCAGAATTTGACCCAGGTTCATTCGGGAGGGCACGCCCAGGGGATTCAAAACGATATCCACGCGCCGTCCGTCCGGCAGATAGGGCATATCTTCTTCGGGAACAATAATTGATACCACACCCTTGTTTCCGTGCCGGCCGGCCATTTTGTCGCCGACCATCACCTTCAACTTCTTCGCAACGTAAACCTTGGCCAATTGGACAATTCCCGGCGGAAGTTCATCGCCAATTTGGATCTTTGATTTTTCGCGCTCAAACCGGTCGTGCATTTCGGCCAGCTTTTGATTGTAGCGCTCGAAAATCATTTGAACCGTCTCATTGACCTCTTCATTCCTCGTCCAGGGTGAGGTTGGATTCAGGTGATCAAAATTAATCTTTTCCAGATTCTTTTTCGTGAATTTGGTATCCGCTTTGACAACCACTTTCCCGTCGATGACATCACGAATGCCGGCGGAGATTTCCCCTTCCAGCAGAAGGGACAGTTTCTGATTCCGCAGTTCTTTCAGTTGATATTCATCATCGCGAAGTTTGTTTTCAAGCTCTTCAATCTGCTTCTTTTCTAACTTTTTCGCTTTCGGGTCTTTCCGCTTTCGGGAGAAGAGTTTCGTATCGATGACAATCCCGTGCATTCCCGGAGGCGCCTTCAGCGACGCATCTTTGACGTCACCCGCTTTGTCACCAAAAATCGCTTTGAGCAATTTTTCCTCAGGGGTGGGTTCTGTTTCTCCCTTGGGCGTTACTTTACCCACCAGGATATCGCCCGGCTTGACTTCCGCACCGATCCGAATAATTCCATTCTCGTCCAGATCCTTTGTGGCTTCCTCGCTGACGTTCGGAATTTCGCGTGTCAGCTCCTCTTCGCCGCGCTTCATATCCCGGACCTGAAGTTCAAATTCCTCGATGTGTACGGACGTGTAGACGTCATCCTTCACCAGACGCTCCGAGAGAATAATGGCATCTTCATAATTGTATCCGCGCCAGGGTAAAAATGCAACCAGAACATTTCTTCCCAGAGCCAGTTCTCCCTGGTCGGTAGCGCACCCATCCGCAAGAACCTGACCCTTTTTGACCTTTTGTCCCTGTCGAACAACCGGCCGCTGGTTCGTCATCGTGTTTTGATTGGTACGTGAGAATTTCTGTAATTTGTAGGTAATAATGTCTGTTTGGTCAAAATCCAGCAGTTCTTCCAAGGTCGGTTTTTCACCCTCGACGAATTCTTTTCGAACCACAATTTCATCGGCAGAAACCTTTTCGACCACGCCGTTCACATCCGAAACAATCAGTGTCCGCGAGTCGCGGGCGGCCTTGGCCTCGATACCTGTTCCTACCAGAGGTGCTTCTGTATTTAAGAGAGGAACCGACTGTCTCTGCATATTGGATCCCATCAGGGCACGGTTGGCATCGTCGTGTTCCAAAAAGGGAATCAATGATGCGGCGACACTCACCATTTGGAAGGGGGAAACATCCATAAAGTGGACGTCTTTCGGCGAAACTACCGGAAATTCACCCCGGTACCGGGCTTTGATCCGATCGCGCAGAAAGTTTCCCTTTTCGTCGATTGGGGCATTGGCCTGTGCAATGACGTAGTTGTCCTCATCCTCAGCCGACAAATAGACGATTTCGTCTGTTACGCGGCCATTCACCACCCTGCGATACGGCGTTTCGACAAAACCCAATTCGTTGACGCGCGCATACGTTGTAAGCGAAGAAATCAATCCAATATTCGGACCTTCAGGGGTTTCAATCGGACAGAGCCGCCCGTAGTGCGTGTAGTGCACATCACGAACCTCAAATCCGGCTCGTTCGCGGGTTAACCCACCGGGGCCCAGCGCGCTTAAACGCCGCTTGTGCGTGAGCTCTGCCAGCGGATTGGTTTGATCCATAAACTGCGAGAGCTGGCTTGTTCCGAAAAAGGCCGTGATCACCGACAGAATCGTTCGCGCATTCACGAGGTCCTGCGGTGTGGGTCGTTCCACATCCCGAAGGTTCATCCGCTCTTTGATCATCCGGGACATCCGGGTCAGCGCCAGCGTCATTTGAGCCGACAACTGTTCACCTACCGTTCGTACCCGCCGATTTCCCAGGTGATCGATGTCATCCGGTGCCCGGTGCCCGGCGTACAAATCAATAAGCAGCTTGATGATGGCAACGATATCTTCCTTGGTCAGGACGGTGACCTCTTCCGGGATATCCAGATTGAGTTTTTTGTTCATGCGTACACGGCCGACTTCTCCCAAATCATACCGTTTGGGATTGAAAAACAGCCGGTCAATCATGGCCCGGGCAGCTTCGGCATCCGGGACATCTCCCGAACGAAATTGCATGTAAATAGCTTCCAACGCCGCCTTTTCAGATCGCGTCGCATCCTTCTGGAGTGTATTAATAATCAAATCGGGCCGACTGGTGGGATCTTCCTTTACAAGTTTAATAACAGGAATTTCGTATTGCTGAAGTTTTTCGAAGACGGTTTCGTCCAGCACCGTATCTTTTTCCACCAGCACCTCACCGGTACTCGTATCAACAATATCGGTAAATACCTTCCGGCCAAAATAATTTTTAACCGCATCCAAACCGTCCTTAATGGGCACCTCTTCAATTAAATCAAACAGCTCGAGCAATTCTTCGTCGGAAGAATAACCCAGTGCTCTTAAGAGCGTGGTTACGGGGAACCGGCGCCGCCGATCGATATAAACATACATAATATCATTTATATCGGTGGCAAATTCGATCCACGAGCCACGGAAGGGGATGATTCTGGCTGAATAGATTTTTGTGCCGTTTGGATGCCGGCTTTCATCAAAAAAGACGCCCGGAGAGCGGTGCAACTGGCTTACAACAATTCGCTCGGCCCCGTTGATAATAAATGTACCTTTCGGGGTCATGAGAGGAATATAGCCAAGATAGACAACCTGTTCCACGGTATCCTGATAATCGTCTCCCTCGTCAGCGGATTCCCGGTAGGAAAGCCGCAATTTCACCTTCAGGGGACCGGAATAGGTAACACCTCTCTCCTTGCACTCTTCAACGGTGTAGCGCGGTTTTTCCACGTAATATTCCACAAAATCAAGGACGTAATTTTCCTTATTGTCCATAATCGGGAACATACTTTTAAAAACCGCCTGCAGCCCTTTATTCTCCCGCTTACTGGGAGGGACATTTGCCTGGAGAAAATTTTCAAAAGAAGCAATTTGAACTTCAAGAAAATCAGGAAGTTCAGCTGCTTTCTTAATCTTTGAAAATGAGATTCTCCCGTTTTGCAATTCTGTCATATTAACGTCAATCTCTCTTTCATTAAATCATAAATGAACAACATGTTCATACACGAATGAACTGAATGAATCGGGTTAAATGATTTTGCGGTTTTCCCTGCAAAATTACTTAATTTCGACTGTACCACCCGCTTCTTCAATTTCTTTTTTAATCTTCTCGGCCTCATCCTTGGAAATACCTTCCTTAATCGGCCTGGGCGCATTGTCCACCAGTTCTTTCGCTTCTTTCAGGCCAAGACCGGTCAGGGCTCGAACAACCTTAATGACCTGAATTTTGTTTGATCCAAAGCCACTCAGGATCACATCGAATTCCGTTTTTTCTTCGGCGGCTTCAGCACCGGCAGCTCCGGGAGCAGCAACAGCAACTTGAGCAACGGGAGCAGCGGCAGTTACACCAAATTCTTCCTCGAGAGCTTTTACCAATTCAGAAAGTTCCAAAACGGTCAATCCTTTGACAGTTTCAATAATGTCATTTATTTTGCTTTCAGAACTCACTTCTTTCTCCTTTTTTGCTTTTGTTTTTGTTGCTTTTTTTTCTTCTTTTACAGCGGCTTCTGCCTTATTCTCAGCCATGATTCATTTACCTCCATTATTATTTTAAATCGAATAAAATCCGTTTATTAACCCTGTTCCTGTTTTTCACGAATAGCATCCATCACGTAAACCACTTTGCGAATGATGCCCTGCAGGCCGCCCACCAATCCAACAATCGGGGCATTTAAGGCACCCAAGGTCATCGAAAGCAAATCTTCTTTCGACGGCAGCTTCGCAAAATCCTCCAACTGATCAGACGTAAAAACCTGACCTTCCATTAAGAATGCGCGAACTTCCGGCTTTTTATTTTTTTTGATGAAGTCCACAAATACCTTTGCAGGTGCTGTTGGATCCTCCGTTGCAAATGCCAAAGCAGTGGGGCCCTTCAGATAATTCACGGCATAGTCCAGTTCAATTTCCCGGAATGCCAATCGGGCCAACGTGTTTTTCACAACCAAATACTGGACGGCTTGTTCCCGCAGCTTACGGCGTAAATTGGTCATTTCCTCAACCGTAAGACCGGTATAATTGGTAATGAATATGCTTTTGGCTTCATCAGCAAGCTTTGCAATAGATTCAACAGCTTCTACTTTTTCTGGCCTCGGCATCAGAATTTTCCCTTTCATTCAAATCGTTTCAATCACCTATCGCAATTCAGCTAAAACTGCATTCCTGTCTAATTTTATCCCCACTCCCATGGTGGGAGCCACATAAATGGACCGTACATACTGGCCCTTTGCAGTTGCTGGCCGCAATCGCAACACGGTTTCGAGAAAGGTTTTAGCATTTTCTACTAATTTATCATGCTCAAAAGAGGCTTTGCCAATGGGAATATGAAGAATTCCGTATTTGTCCACGCGGAATTCGATCCGACCGGCTTTTACCGCCTTTACAGCGTTACCTACTTCCATGGTCACCGTACCGCTTTTGGGGTTTGGCATCAATCCCCTGGGACCCAAGATTCGCCCCAGTTTACCCACCTGAGCCATTACGTCGGGCGTTGCAATGATCACATCGATGTCCATCCAGCCGGATTTCAACTTTTCGATGTACTCTTCAAATCCCACATAATCGGCTCCGGCATCCTCGGCTTCCTTCGCCTTTGGACCCTTGGTTAGAACCAAAACCCTGACGGTTTTTCCTGTGCCATGAGGTAGGGCTACCGTTCCACGAATCATCTGGTCGGCTTTCCGGGGATCCACTCCCAAACGGATGGACAGCTCAACCGACTCGTCGAACTTAGCTGTTGCGGTCTCTTTTGCCAACTTAAGACCTTCCTCAAGATCATATGTTTTGTCGCGGTCAACCTTCTTCGCAATTTCTCGGTAACGCTTACTTCGTTTCATTCTCTGCCTCTGTCTGTTTTGCGATTATTGTTAACCTTCCACTAAAATGCCCATACTTCGGGCGGTTCCTTCAACCATACGCATGGCGCCTTCAATATCATTCGCATTCAAATCCGGCATCTTCAGTTCAGCAATCTCTTTGACCTGGTCCGAGGTGACCTTTCCCACCTTTTCGGCCTTCGGATTGCTTGAGCCTTTTTCCAGACCGGCTGCCTTTAACAACAACACAGCTGCCGGCGGCGTTTTGGTAATAAATGTGAAGGAACGATCCGCATACACGGTAATTACAACCGGAATTATTAATCCCTGCTTATCCTGCGTTTTGGCATTGAATGCCTTGCAAAATTCCATGATGTTCACGCCATGCTGCCCCAGAGCGGGACCAACCGGTGGAGACGGATTTGCACTTCCGGCAGGAATCTGCAGCTTCACCATACCTATTACTTTTTTTGCCATATCGGTTCCTTACCTCTCTATTTTTCCAACTCAACTTGTAGAAAATCCAATTCAACCGGCGTTGAACGGCCAAAGATACTGACCATGACTTTGAGTTTGCTTTTCTCTTCGTTGACCTCTTCAACAAATCCGGTAAAATCAGTAAACGGCCCGTCGGTTACGCGAATAGGGTCCCCGACTCTGAAGGGAATGGCCATTTGCTTGCGCTCTTTGCTCTCCTCCACGCGGCCAATGATGCGGCGCACCTCTTCATCGCGCAGGGGCTGGGGTTTGTTCCCGGTTCCCACAAAATTTGTGACTCCCGGAACATTAACCACAAACTGCTGGACATTTTTATCCAGTTCCATTTTGATTAAAATGTAGCCGGGGAAAAAGACACGGTCTTTGACCTTCTTTTTTCCCGCACGCATTTCAACCACTTCTTCAGAAGGGACAAGCACCTGCTCGATCTTGTCTTCAAGACCGGCATCCTTGACTTCGTGCTCAATATATTGTTTTACTTTATGTTCGTGTCCCGACAATACGTGCAGGGCGTACCACTTTTTTTCCACGAGAGAATCACCCCTTATTCTTAGGCGCTAAAGATTAAATTAAATAAGTATCTAAAAATTGTATCCACAATAAAAATATAAATTGCGAAGGCGAATGTAATCACGATAACAATCCAGGTTGATCGCCATAATTCCTCTCTGGTCGGCCAAATCACCCGCGACATCTCAATTTGCACTTCCTTAAAAAACTTTTTGATTTTTTCAAACATTTTGATCCATTCCCTTGTAACTAATCATCAGTTTTTGCCAATCCCATGAATTACAACGCCCCATGGATCCACCCAATAAAAAAGCAGACTCCGCCACCGGGTTTCCTGCGAAATCTCGCTGAAGTCCTTAATAAATTCCTGCCTATTTTTACACCGCGCCAGCCTTGGGGCTGCCATAAACACGCTTTCAAAAAAAAGGAGTCAATTTGAAAAGAAAGGCGTTTACGAATTGACTCCGACATGCACTCCAAAAAACAACTCGCTTCAAGAGGTCTAGCAGGCCTGGAGGGATTCGAACCCCCAACACCCGGATTTGGAGTCCGGTGCTCTAGCCGTTCGAGCTACAGGCCTGTCAATTTTAACGTGTTTCTTTATGAACCGTATGCTTATTGCATCTCGGGCAAAACTTTTTAATTTCTATTCGCTCGGGATGTTTACGCTTATTCTTCGTCGTCGTGTAATTTCGCTCTTTGCAAACCGTGCATTCAAGCGTAATGATATCTCGCATATTATATGTACCAATTTGGATTATTCGATTATTTTAGAAACAACACCAGCACCCACGGTCCGACCGCCTTCCCGAATGGCAAACCGAAGCCCTTCTTCCATGGCGATCTCG
>JAADHR010000106.1 GCA_013151735.1 Calditrichota bacterium
TTCGGGCATACCGTTCCCTCCGAATTACCCAATAAATTTAATATGACCATGCGTATTCCGATTGGCGTGGCAGGGGTTATTTCACCCTGGAATTTCCCAATGGCTATTCCTACATGGAAAATTTTTCCGGCCCTTCTCACTGGCAACACGGTCGTCTTTAAACCTGCCAGTGATACCCCGGCAACGGCCACCAAATTGGTTGAAATTTTCCTGGATGCCGGCGTCCCGCCACAGGCCATTAACCTGGTCCACGGAACAGGTAATGGAGTCGGCATCCCAATTGTTGAACATCCGGATATCGACCTGATTTCATTTACCGGTTCGTCTGCCGTCGGCAAAATTATCTCCCAGAAAGCGGGTAAAGATTTGAAACGCGTTTCTCTCGAATTGGGCGGTAAGAATGCACAAATCGTGATGGATGATGCCGATCTAACCCTGGCTCTTGAAGGTGTTTTGTGGGGGGCTTTTGGAACAACCGGTCAAAGATGTACGGCCACCAGCCGGCTTATCGTGCACGAAAAAGTTTACAACACATTCATTGACAGGCTTGTTGAGAGTGCATCCAAGCTGAAGCTCGGAAACGGCCTGGATGAATCCGTGGATGTGGGACCCGTGATTAATGCTGCGGCCCGGGAAAAAATTCACGGATATGTGGAAATTGGCAAAAAAGAGGGCGCAACCCTGCTGCTGGGCGGTGAATACGCCGAAGAAGGTGATCTCAAAAAGGGTTTCTTCTACAAGCCGACTATCTTTGTGGATGTCAAACCTGAGATGAGAATTGCGCAGGAAGAGATATTTGGCCCGGTTCTTTCGGTCATCAAGGTAAAGGATTTTGACGAGGCCATACGCGTTATAAACGGCGTGGTTTACGGACTCTCATCTTCAATTTATACCCAAGACATCAATCTGGCATACAAGGCCATGCGCGACATCCAGGCAGGTATCACCTATATCAACGGGCCGACAATCGGTGCCGAATGCCATATGCCGTTTGGCGGGGTAAAAGAGACAGGCAATGGCCACCGCGAAGGCGGCTGGGCAGTGTATGATTTCTTTTCAGAAGTAAAAACCATTTACGTTGATTTTAGCGGAAAATTGCAGCGTGCTCAGATAGACAACCGGTGATCACACACAATTTTCTTGAAAAATCAACACAATGAGTTAAAGGGACTGACACAGAGAAAGGAGTTGGAATGATACATGTAAAACCGGACGATGTCCTGAGTGTACTCAGCAAATACATGTTAGTCGATGGTTTCGACATTGTAATAGATTTGGAAAAAAGTCATGGCAGTTACATGGTGGATGCCAGGGACGGATCGGAATATCTGGACTTTTTCAGTTTTTTTGCAACCAATCCGTTAGGGTTTAATCATCCTAAAATGACAACGGAAGAATTTAAACAGAAGCTGGTACGAGCCTCTATTCAAAAGCCTTCGAATTCTGATTTTTACACGGTTGAGATGGCAGAATTTGTAGAAACCTTCTTTCAGATTGCCGTTCCGGATTACTTTAAATATGTGTTTTTTATTGACGGCGGTGCTCTGGCCGTGGAGAATGCCCTGAAGGCAGCCTTTGATTGGAAGGTTCGAAAGAATTTTGCCAAGGGCTATACAGAGGAGAAGGGGCATCAGGTCATTCATTTTATGGAGGCTTTTCATGGCAGAAGCGGATACACACTTTCTTTGACCAACACCGCTGACCCGCGAAAAACCCAATATTTCGCCAAATTTAACTGGCCAAGGGTTTTGAATCCCAAAATCACGTTTCCCTTAACACTTGAGCGCCTGGAGGAGGTAAAGGCTGCCGAGGATGAGAGCATTCGGCAAATTAATGAGGCCATCGAAAACAACCCCGACGATATTGCGGCTATTATTATTGAACCCATTCAAGGCGAAGGCGGAGACAATCATTTCCGACCGGAGTTTTTTAAACAGCTGCGCACCCTTGCTGATGAGAACGACATTCTCCTGATTTTTGACGAGGTTCAAACGGGTGTTGGACTCACCGGGAAAATGTGGGCTCACGAACATTTTGGCGTTCAACCAGACATTCTGGTATTCGGCAAGAAAACGCAGGTCTGCGGGATCTTGGTTACCGATCGCATTGATGAAGTTGAAAACAATGTCTTCAAAGAATCCAGTCGGATTAATTCAACGTGGGGCGGAAATCTGACGGATATGGTTCGTTCTCAGCGCTATTTTGAAATTATTGCCGAAGACAACCTGGTTGATCATGCGGCAAAAATGGGCGCCTATTTTTTCGAACGCATGCAGGCTCTTGAGGATGAATTTCCTGAATTAATCAGTAATGTTCGGGCAAAGGGGCTTTTTGCGGCATTCACCCTCCCCAACGAAGCGATTCGGGACCGGGTTTTTACTCAGGCGCATGAAAATAAAGTTATTGTTCTGAAAAGCGGTCACGATTCCATTCGTTTCCGGCCGCCTTTGACCATTCAAAAAAATGAAATCGATCAAGGCTTTTCAGTGCTTCGGTCGGTTATGAAATCGCTCTAATTTATGGATACGGGTATTCTCTACCTGGTCAGTACGCCCATTGGCAACCTGGAAGACATCACGCTCCGGGCGTTACGCATTTTGAAAGAAGCAGACCTGATTGCGGCTGAGGATACCCGTAAAACAAATTTTCTTTTAAGCCACTATAAAATATCGACGCCGACGATCAGTTTTTATTCGTACAATCAGGTAAAAAAGACGCCTGAGCTGCTCGATTTTTTATCGCAGGGGAAATCCCTTGCATTGGTCACCGATGCGGGAACGCCGGGTATTTCTGACCCGGCATACTATCTGGTCACCCGCGCCATTCAGGCCGGGGTGACACTTGTTCCGGTTCCCGGACCAACGGCATTTATTGCCGGATTGATTGCATCCGGGCTTCCGACACGGCGTTTCGTATTTGAGGGATTTTTGCCCCTCAAAAAGGGGAGAAAAACGCGGTTGATGCAATTGGCGCAAGACGAACGCACCATCGTTCTATACGAATCCCCCCATCGGATTCAACGAACATTGGACGATATTCTAAAATATTTCGGAGATCGTCATATCGTGATTGCCCGTGAGTTAACCAAACTATTTGAGGAATTTATTCGCGGGAAGCTGTCTCAGGTTATCATGCAATTGTCTGAAAAAAAATTAAAAGGGGAGCTCGTACTTATAATCGAAGGAAATGCAAATTTCACGAAAGAAGGAATCAACTCTTGGAACATGCTGAAAAGAAAAAACTAAAATTGGTCATCCTTCCTGATTGGGTTAAGGATGGATTTGTAAAGATTATTCAACCCATCATTGACATTTTTATTAAGGCGCAAATTAACCCGAACACATTCACAACCATTGGGTTTATTGTCAGTTTGTTTGCGGCCTATTTTTTCGGCGCGGGTTCCCTCCGGGCAGGGGGCGCTTTGCTGCTGTTCGCAGGAATTTTCGATATTTTCGACGGCCGTATTGCCAGAGCCACCGGACAGGTAACGAAATTTGGTGCCCTCTACGATTCTACTCTCGACCGCTACTCTGAGGTCATTGTGTTTTTTGGCATCGCCTATTATTTTATTGTTTCCAATCATATGTTGGCTTCCGTGGCGGCTTTTATTGCTCTTGGCGGTTCCATCATGGTCAGTTACGTCCGCGCCCGGGCCGAGGGATTGGGATTTTCCTGCAAAGTCGGCATCATGCAGCGCCCGGAACGCATTGTGACTCTTGGAATCACATCCTTGATTCACCTGTACGTCTTTATTGCAGGCATTGTTTTTGTGGCGATTTTTGCAAATATCACTGCAATCCAGCGCATTTACTACGTGTGGGCCCAGGAAAATGGCAAAAAGGATGAAAAAATTAACAACCTTGATCAAATTGATTAAAAAAGCGGGTGACAAAAATGCTGTACCATATGTATAAATCAAAAATTCATCGGGCCGTTGTTAACGAGGTCGATCTGAATTATGAAGGAAGTATTACGATTGATCGGGAGCTCATGGATGCGGCTCATTTGCTGCCCAACGAAAAAGTTCAGGTGTTAAACATCAACACCGGTCAGCGGGCAGAAACATATATTATTGAGGGCCCTCGCGGATCCGGAAAGATCGGATTAAACGGTGCAATTGCCCGCATGGCTCAGGTGGGCGATTATCTGATTATTATTTCTTATGCCATTATGACCGAAGACGAGGCAAAATATTTTCATCCGACCGTTGTCTTGGTGGATGAAAACAATCGCATTATTTCAAAGACGTCCGATTAAAGAAAGGAGAAACACCTTGAAAAAAGACATTAAGGAACCCCGGGGGAAAATGGGAGTTTTGTTACCCGGAATGGGTGCTGTTGGAACAACATTTATTGCTGGCGTACTCGCGATTCGAAAAGGCCTGGGACAACCATTCGGGTCGTTAACACAAATGGGCACAATTCGCCTCGGAAAACGAACAGACAACCGCGTCCCAAAAATCAAGGATTTTGTTCCGCTTGCCGATATCAGCGATCTGGTCTTTGGCGGCTGGGATATTTTTGAGGACAATGTCTACCAGGCGGCTCTTAATGCCGGTGTTTTGGATAAGGACCTTTTGGACCAGATTAAACCGGAACTGGAAGCCATTAAACCGATGAAAGCCGTTTTTGATCAGAATTACGTAAAAAAACTCCACGGCACCTACATAAAGAAGGCCGAAACCAAGTGGGATTACGCCCAGATGCTGATGGAAGATATCGCCAATTTCAAAGAAAAAAACAATCTGGACCGAGTCGTTATCGATTGGTGCGGAAGCACAGAAATATTTATTTCGCCTCAATCGATTCACAACGATCTGGACAGTTTCGAAAAGGGATTAAAAGAAAATCACGTGGCCATTGCACCCAGCATGATTTACGCCTATGCCGCACTCAAAATGGGTATTCCCTTTATTAACGGAGCCCCCAATCTTACAACGGACATTCCGGCGCTTATGCAGCTGGCCAATGAAAACAACGTCCCGATTGCCGGAAAAGATTACAAAACCGGCCAAACACTGATGAAAACCATCATTGCTCCCGGGCTGAAAGCCCGATTACTGGGACTTTCCGGGTGGTTTTCAACAAATATCCTGGGCAACCGCGACGGAGAAGTTCTGGACGATCCCGAATCCTTTAAGACCAAAGAAGAAAGCAAGCTCTCTGTGCTGGATTATATTCTGCAACCCGATCTTTATCCCGAGCTCTACAAAGATTATTATCACAAGGTCCGAATCAATTATTACCCGCCTCGCGGGGACAATAAAGAGGGCTGGGACAATATCGATATCTTCGGATGGCTGGGTTATCCCATGCAAATCAAGATTGATTTTCTGTGCCGCGACAGTATTTTGGCCGCGCCCATTGTTCTTGATTTAGTCCTTTTTACCGATTTGGCCCAGCGCGCCGGAATGAAGGGTATTCAGGAATGGCTCTCTTTCTATTTCAAGAGCCCCATTACCAAACCCGGTTTGTATCCGGAACATGATCTGTTTATTCAATCGATGAAATTGAAAAACACCCTTCGTTATCTCATGGGTGAAGAACAGATCACCCATTTGGGTCTTGATTATTATGAAGAATGATGGCCGGTTTTGGCACAGTCAAAAATAGAGTTTATTTCTAAATCGACAACTAAAGTAAATCGTTTAAACCAATCCCCCGTATACAATGGGGGATTGGTTTAATATAGATACAAACAAAATGGCCGCTATTTTGAAGAGAAAACACTCTCCGCTCAGGGACATCCTGAAAACCTCGCTTCCGGCTGTTATTGACCTGTCGTCGCAAACAGTCATGTGGACGATCGAGGCTATTCTAATCGGTCACCTCTCAGCTGCTGCTTTTGCCGGTGTTGGAATGGCCATCCAGGTAATTATTCTTTTCTTTACTATTTTCCTCACCTTTATTGTGGGAAGTTCCATTATTATCAACCGTCATCTCGGGGCGGGCGAAAACTGGGAAGCCAATCACATTTTCGGGCAGGCCCTGATGATCGGGATTGCCATGGCCATTTTCGTGGCTATCATCTGGTATTTTGGGGCAACAACCCTCTTTACAATCATTCGGGAAAAGGAACGCGTTGCGCAACAATCGGGTATCCGGTACTTGCGCATCATCGCTCTTTTTTCCCCCCTTATTTTAACAAACTTTGTAGCCATGGGAATCATGCGGGCCGCCGGAGATACCCGCGTAACCATGATTATTAATTTGGTGATTAACACCATCAATCTCATTCTTGCCCCTCTTCTGATTTTCGGGCTCTTTGGCTTTCCACGGCTTGAGGTGAAAGGAGCCGCCCTTGCCGCAGGTTTTGCGCATACGGTGGGCTTTTTCTCCACCCTCTTTGTGCTTCGAACCCGAAAATCGATTCTTTTTCTTTCATTTCGGGAACTTACAACCCCCAATTACAAAAGCTTTAAACGATTATTTTCCGCTGGTGTCCCAACCACGATTGAACAATTATTTTGGGCGTATGGTCAGATGGTGATTACGAGCTACGCCGCAATTTTGGGAATTTATTACCTTGCCGCCCACCAGGTTTTTATGAGAATTCAGGCCATTTTGTCAATGGTGTACATGGGATTCAGTCTCGGCGCCATGACCCTTGTGGGCCAGAATCTCGGTGCCAAGGAACATGCCCGGGCTGAAGAAACCGGGCACGTTGCCGGCTATGTGGTTTCTGTTTTTGTCGTACTTATTGTGGCTTCACTTTTGATTTTCGATAAACCCCTGATCGCTCTTTTCACAGGGGAACCAGAGGTCTTGAAAATTGGTGGAAAAGTCATGATCATTTTTGCTTTGGTTCAAATTCCAAAAGCCATTAACGGGGTTGTCAGCGGAAACCTGCGGGGGGCAGGCGACCTGAAATGGCTCATGTACTGGGCCATTGGCAGTTCCATCATTATGGAAACGGGAATGACCTATGTTTTCGCGTTTCCCTTTCATCTCTCACTCATGGGGTTATGGTTGGTACAGGGAATGGATGAATCGATACGTCTCACACTAAACTATTCCCGTTTCAAGGGAGGAAGCTGGAAATTTATCAAAATTTAAGAAGGGTGTAGTGAAAACAGGTTATCTCATTACATTTGAAGGCATTGATTTTTCCGGAAAATCGCTTCAGGTAAAAAAACTGGTCCACCGGTTAGAAGCCCTTGGCTACAGGGTTGAATTTTTTCGCGAACCCGGCGGCACGGCGATTTCCGAAAGAATCCGGCAGATCTTGCTGGATACCTCACACGCGGAAATGCACCCGATCACCGAGCTGCTGCTCTATTCGGCAGCCCGCGCTCAACTGGTTCGGGAAAAAATCCTGCCCGATTTGGCGGCAGGTAAAACGGTCATTTGCGACCGTTTTGCCGATTCCTCAACCGCTTATCAGGGGTATGGGCGGAACATTCCATTGCAAATGGTTCAAAAAGCGCACGCTCTGGCCATCGGCTCGTTGCAGCCGGATATTACCTTTTTGCTGGATATGGACCCTGGTGCCGCTTTTAAACGAAAAAGCAAGAAGAGAGAATTGGACCGGCTGGAATCGGAAAGGCTTGAATTCTACACGCGGGTGCGCAAGGGGTATCTGGAGATAGCCCAAACGGAAAAAGAGCGCTTTGTTGTACTGGATGCGTCGCGCCCGCCAGAGGAAATTCAAGAAAAAATTTGGGCAGAACTAAAGAAAAAACTTGCGATTTAGAATTTTTTATATCTTCTTTTAGTTTTAATAGGTGTACCTTTCTTAACACGTTTGGAGGTTCAAATGAAGTGGAAAAAACAAGGCATTTGGGTGGTTGTCCTGACCGTTTTAATGATTACGCTTGGCGGTTGGATGGCCAACATGGGGTCTCCTGCCACTCCCGATTACTATTTGGATGTACAAAAAAATCTCACGCTATTTGTACGCATTTATAAAGAAGTAACCCTTAAATACGTAGAGGAGATTGACCCCGACAAATTCATGCACGTGGGAATCAATCGGCTTTTAGACGCACTTGATCCCTACACAGTTCTTCTGGAACGGGATCAGAATGAAGAGATGTCCATTATGACACGGGGAAAGTACGGGGGCGTGGGAATGACCATCAGCATCCGGGATGGCTGGCCCACTGTTGTTGAACCCCCTTTTGACGGAACGCCTGCTCTGAAAGCCGGCATTCGGGAGGGAGATCAGATTATCGAAGTGGACGGCAAATCCACAAAGGGCGAAAAGATTTCCCAAACCGCCTCCCGCTTGCGCGGGCGACCCGGAACCAGTGTCATTATTAAGGTTCGCCGGTCAGGAGTTCCGAAGCCCATCGAATTTCATCTGATTCGGGCCATCATCAGTGTGCATGATTTGAGTTATGCCGGAATGATTCAGGACGGGGTCGGTTATATTAAGCTGAGACGATTCTCCAAAAATGTGGGCAAAGAGGTTGCAAACGCTATTGAAAATCTGAAGTCCCGGGGAATGACATCTGTCATTCTGGACCTCCGTTCCAATCCCGGTGGATTGCTGCCCGCGGCTGTAGATGTGGCCAACGATTTTCTCCCCAAAGGGACGTTGATTGTGTCTACAAAGGGGCGTGTTCCCAATTCCAATCAGGAATTTCGGGCTGAAAATGATCCCGTTGCTCCCAAACTTCCGCTTGCCGTTCTGGTGAACGGTAATTCTGCCTCCGCTTCCGAAATCGTCACCGGGGCCATTCAGGACATGGACCGGGGAGTGGTTGTGGGGACGCGAACATTTGGAAAGGGACTGGTACAAACCGTCGTTCCGTTAAGCAAAACGCAATCGGTAAAAATCACCACGGCAAAATACTACATTCCCAGCGGACGCTGCATTAATAACGATAAACACACGTTTAGGAATTCTGCGGATGTTTTTGTCAAATCGGATTCCACGTCCGGTGATTCTACGAAAAAGAAAGTGTACCACACCAAACACGGCCGCGTGGTGTACGGCGGGGGCGGTATTGAACCCGATATCGTTGTTAAGAATCCGCCGCTTTCCAATTTCGAATGGGAGCTCATCCGGAAGTCCATGTTCTTTAACTTTGCGGTTCATTATGCTTCTGCGATCCAGGACACGTCAAAGCCTATCATTATCGATAACGCTGTTCTCCAATCGTTCCGTAAATATTTGAATAAAAACAAATTCTCTTTCCAGATTGAAGGTCAAAGCGCTTTGAATTCCCTTGAAAAAACGGCGAAAAAACGCAAATACGGCAAGCCTTTTCTGGAGGGAGTAGAAGATTTAAAGACATTCTTGGATCACCAAAAATATCTGGAATTCAGCCGCAGTAAAAAATTTATCAAACGGATGCTCAAACTGGAAATTATTGCCAAGTTAAAGGGCAGTAAGGCCGAAATTCGCGCTTCTCTTGATGATGACAAAACGGTTAAGGCGGCAATTGACATTTTGAAAAATCCCCAGGCCTACAAAGTGAAACTGGGACTGGCAAAGTGATTGTTGAACATCTTCTGCCTCTCTTTCTGGTCGGCAGCGTTGCCGGTCTCCTGGCAGGTTTTTTTGGTGTGGGAGGCGGGGTCATTTTAGGCCCGTTTTTATTGTTCTTTTTTCAATCCAAGGGAATTCCCATTGACGTTGCGGCAAGACTGGCTTTTGGAACCAGCCATTTTTGCGCCATGTTTAACTCGATTTTTGGCGTTCGCTGGCATCAGCGACAGGGAAATGTGCTGTGGAACGTTGTTCTGCATATTGCCGTTTCGGCCACTGTTGGCGCCTATATCGGTTCGTATATGGCGACAATTATGCCGGGACAAATCCTAAAACGAATTCTGGCCTTTATTTTGATTATTTTGGCCATACAGATTTTTGTGGGGTTTGGAGAAACGAAAGGCGGTACATTAAGCCTTTCCTGGAAAAAGACGATTCCCATTGGTTTTATTGCAGGATTTTTCGCGGCACTGGGCGGCATTGGCGGCGGCGTGTTTTTTGTCCCGGCCATGATCCTTTTCCTGCACGTGCCGGTTAAAAAAACGGCCGGTACCTCCAGTGCCATTATTATTTTTACGGCCCTGTCAGGATCCATCGGCTACCTAACCAACGGATTGGGCGTTCCCGGGCGGCCGTATGGATCAATCGGGTATGTCGACATTCTGGCGACCCTGCCTATTTTAACAGGCTCGTTGGTTTTTTCTCAATTGGGAGGTTATCTGAATACGGTTTTGCCGCCCAAATTACTCAGAACACTTTTTGGGTTGTTCCTGGTTGCTATTTTTATTAAATTAGCTTTTCTGAAATAATCAAACAATTACCGGGATCTTTATACAAACCGCAAAAGAACAGTTGTTAAATAGTAAACAAAATCTTTAATCAGGAGGCTGCAACATGAAAAAATACGTGTATTATTTCGGCCCTCAGGGTACGGAGGGCGGTGCGGAAATGAGGAATCTGTTGGGTGGAAAGGGCGCTAATCTTGCGGAAATGAGCCGTATCGGCATCCCGGTTCCTCCCGGATTCACCATATCAACGGAAGCCTGCATCGAATATTTTAAATCCAACAATAGATTGCCAGACGGCTTAATGGAGCAAGTCAAAGAAAACATGGCAAAAATCGAGAAGGATATGAATCGCAAATTTGGCGATGCCGAAAAGCCATTGTTGGTTTCCGTTCGTTCGGGAGCCCGGGTATCCATGCCCGGAATGATGGATACTGTGCTCAATCTCGGTCTGAACGACCAGTCTGTAAAAGGCCTGGCTAAGGAAACGAATAATCCCCGATTTGCCTACGATTCCTACCGGCGGTTTATTCAAATGTTCGGCAATGTTGTTTACGGGGTGGCTGCCGAACACTTTGAAAAAGAACTTCAGAAAAAGAAAGAAGAGGTAGGCGCGGCTTACGATACGGATCTGACAGCCGACGATCTGAAAGACGTTGTGGAACGTTTCAAGAAGATTTTCAAGGAACAAACCGGGAAGGAATTTCCACAGGATCCGTGGGAACAATTAACCGACGCTATTATGGCCGTTTTCCGATCCTGGAACACCAAGCGCGCCATCGATTACCGCCGTGTCAACAAAATTCCCGATGATTGGGGAACCGCCGTCAATGTCGTCACCATGGTTTTTGGCAACATGGGCGAAGATTCGGCAACCGGCGTTGCGTTTACCCGTGACCCCGCAACCGGGGAAAAACGATTCTTCGGTGAATTCCTGAAAAACGCTCAGGGGGAAGACGTTGTGGCCGGAATCCGAACTCCACAACCTATTAATAAAGCCGGACGCACCAGTGCTGATCAAATCACACTTGAAGAAGAAATGCCCGAGGTTTACAAAGAGCTGGAAACCATCTACAAAAAACTGGAAAAACACTACCGTGACATGCAGGATATGGAGTTTACCATCCAAAAGGGCAAACTCTGGATGCTTCAAACACGCAACGGAAAGCGTACGGCCATGGCCGCCATTCGAATCGCAGTTGATATGGTGGAAGAAGGCCTGATCACCAAAGAAGAAGCCGTGATGCGCGTTGAACCGGCCCAATTGGATCAGCTTCTTCACGAGCGTTTTGATCCAAAGGCCGAAAAGAAGTTCTTCGGAAAGGGCATTAATGCCTCTCCCGGCGCGGCCAGCGGATTAATTGCCCTCGATCCGGATAGGGCGGTGGAATGGGCTAAAGAAGGCAAGCCGGTTATTTTGGTCCGAACGGAAACCTCTCCGGATGATTTCCACGGAATGGTTGCTGCCCGGGGAATTCTTACCTCCCGCGGCGGAGCCACCTCTCACGCAGCGGTTGTTGCGCGCGGTATCGGCAAACCCTGCATTGTGGGTGCCGAAAACATTGAAGTGGATTACGACAAACATGTTGTCATTTCCAACGGAATTACCCTAAAAGAAGGCGATGAGATTTCCATTGACGGAAGCGTCGGGGAAATTTACGTGGGCAATGTACCAACAAGCCCGTCCGAAATTACGGCCGTTGTATTGGGACAAATCAAGGCCGACGAAGCGCCTCTGTACCGGTACTATGAAAAACTGATGTCCTGGGCCGATGACATTCGCCGGCTGGGTGTCCGCACCAACTCTGACACGCCACACGATTCCTGGGTTGCCCGTAAATTCGGTGCGGAAGGAATTGGTTTGTGCCGCACGGAACACATGTTTTTCGAAGGCGATCGGATTCTGGCCGTGCGTGAAATGATCTTTGCATCGGACATTGAAGGCCGAAAAAAGGCCCTGGACAAAATCCGTCCCATGCAGCAAAGTGATTTTGAAGGTATTTTCAAGGAAATGGAAGGCTTGCCGGTAACGGTGCGTTTGCTTGATCCGCCTCTGCACGAATTCTTGCCGCATACCGATGAAGAATATGAAGATCTCTCAAAGCGCATCGGCATTCCCGTTGACGAACTCAAAACAAAGGGAAAACAACTAAAAGAAGCCAACCCCATGCTGGGACACCGCGGGTGCCGTCTGGGAATTGTTCATCCTGAAATTACAGAGATGCAGGCACGGGCTATTTTTACGGCCGCCGCTAACCTGATTAAAAAGGGCGTAAAGGTCCTTCCGGAAGTTATGGTTCCTCTGGTGGGTCACAAAGCGGAATTGGATGATCAGGAAGCCATTATCCGCCGTGTGGCCGAAGAGGTCCAAAAAGAGGAAAAAATAGACATCGAATACAAGGTGGGTACCATGATCGAGGTTCCCCGCGCGGCACTGACTGCCGATGAAATTGCGGAAACAGCCGAATTTTTCTCTTTCGGCACAAACGACCTGACCCAGATGACGCTGGGCGTCAGCCGCGACGATGCCGGCAAATTCCTTCCGCTTTACGTGGAGCGCGGCTTCTACAAGGTCGATCCCTTCCAGAGCATCGACCGAAACGGCGTGGGACAGCTTATGGGCATCGGCGTCCAAAAGGGCCGAAAAACACGTCCGGAATTGAAGGTCGGAATTTGCGGCGAACATGGGGGCGATCCGGCATCCATTGAGCTCTGTGATGAGCTGGAATTGAATTACGTGAGCTGTTCGCCGTATCGTGTCCCCATTGCCCGGCTGGCTGCGGCTCAGGCAAAACTCAAACACCAATCATAAACAACTGAATCAAATAACTGGCCCGGCTCTTCTATTCTGAGCCGGGCGTTTTATTGAAGTCACGTCAATAACCACGACTAACACGAATTTAATTTCAATAAAATCAAGTCGTGAAAATTCGAGAAATTCGTGGGCCAAAATCTTTGCAGAACCGACTCGGTAATGAATCAAACAAAATTTAAAATTTTCTGTGATTTTGACGGAACAGTTGCCGTCAACGATGTGGGCAATGAACTCTTTGGAACCTTTGCCACAAAGGAGTGGGAAACCGCTGTTGAGGAATGGAAAGAGGGCAAGATTTCTTCCAGAGAGTGTCTGGAGCGTGAATGTGCCGTAACCACTCTCTCCCAGCAGGATCTGAACGCTTTTTGTGAGCGAAATCCCATCGATCCCACATTTCGGGAATTTGCCGAATATTGCCGGACACAAGAGTACCCTATCGAGATTCTCAGCGACGGAATGGATCGCTACATTCAGGAAATTCTTCGGCGGGAGGCTCTGGACTGGATTCCCGTTCGATCCAATAAAATGGTTTTTATCGATTCGGTTCATATTCGGCCGGAATTTCCTTACTGGGAACACACCTGCGGTGTGTGTGCCAATTGCAAAGGGTATCATCTTCGGAATGCCAGAGACGGAAAAAGTCTGCTTGTGTACGTTGGAGATGGTTTGTCCGATCGCTGTGGCGTCAAAGAAGCAGACATTATTTTTGCCAAAGACGAACTCATCGATTATTGCCAACAAAATCACTATGATTATATTCGTTACAGAAATTTTCGTGACGTACAACACGCGTTACATGCGCTTAAAAAAGAAAATCATCGCGTGACCGTGCCGCTCCAATGATACAGATTAAAACATTTGAACAGATAACCATCGCACGAATGGCCCGCTCGATTTTGGGCCGTCCCCTCTATTTTACCGCCAGCTATCTCGTTGACGGTCTTCTGATTGACACGGGCCCGGCCATTCTGGAAAAGGAACTCCTTGGCACCCTGCCGCTTTCTGGGGTGCGTCTCATCGTCAATACCCACCATCACGAGGATCACATTGGCAATAACGCCGCACTCCAAAAAAAATTCCGGCTCCCCATTTATGCCTTTTCATTGGCCATCCCTGTTATTGAAAATCCGGTTCTTCTCCACGAACAGCTCTACCGGCGCCTGACCTGGGGAAAAGTCCCCAAACCCAGCCATCCCCAGCCTATCGGCGCCACCATAACCGCCCGGCACCTTTCATTCCGCGTTATTTACACGCCGGGACACTCCTTCGCGGATATTACACTGTTTAATCCCGAAAACGGGTGGGCCTTTACGGGTGACATTTTTATCCGGGGCAAGGAAACGGTTATCCGCCACGACAGTGACATCAAAAACATCATGGATTCCCTGAAGGTGCTGAAGGCCTTAAATCCGCGGGTTATTTTCCCAGGAAGCGGCAATCCCATCCTTAATCCTCAGGAAGAATTGGACAAAAAATTGCGGTATTTTGAGCATCTGAAAAATAGGGTTCTGTCTCTTTACGCAGAAGGAAAATCCGTCAAAGAGATTCGCACCCTCCTCTTTCCCAAAACCCCTCTTTTAACCCGCATTTCCTTTGGTGACTATTCCTCCGACAGCCTCATTCGTTCCTTTATTAAAAATTTCGCCTCCCCCAGGTAGCGTTGCTCCCGAACACGTTCAGCCTTTTCACGTGTTTATGACGGCTTTGTCCGCACTCAATAAGCCGATCCGAAGATCAGGTGCCGGTTGGTTTGGCCGATGTGCTTTTATAGCTTGATTTTCACTGGAAATTAGCTTAAATTTTAGAGTTTTAAGGTATTACAGAAGGATGGCCAAAGGTTATGGATCTTTTTTCAAAAGAAGCACCCGCTCAAAAGAGAGCGGATAAATTCCGCCCGCTACCCGACCGTATGCGCCCCCAAACCCTCGACGAGTTTGTGGGGCAGGAGCATATTCTCGGCCCCGGAAAACTCTTGCGCGAGGCCATTATGCGGGACGACCTGATGTCCATGATTTTCTGGGGGCCGCCCGGAGTCGGGAAAACCACGCTGGCGCGCCTGATTGCCCATCAGACAAAATCGGATTTTATTGCCCTCAGTGCCGTTACCGCGGGCGTGGCGGATGTGCGAAAAGCCATTGAACGCGCCAAAAAAAATCTCCGTCTCAACGGCCGGCGCACCATCCTGTTTATTGACGAAATTCACCGGTTTAACAAGGCTCAGCAGGACGCCCTCTTGCATCACGTGGAGGATGGTACGATCTACTTGATTGGCGCCACGACAGAAAACCCGTCGTTTGAAATCAATTCTCCGCTTCTCTCAAGATGCCGTGTGTTCAAACTGGAGCCCCTTTCCCCTGAGGATATTGAGACCATTCTTGACCGTGCGATCCAAAAGGATTTGATTCTGCGAGAGGTTCCCATTCAATTTGAAAACAACGCCAAGTCGAGCTTGATTCGGCTTTCGTCGGGGGATGCCCGCATTGCCTTGAGTGCTCTGGAGATTGCTTTTAAGCTGGCACAAAAATCCTCATCCGAACAAACGGTCATCATTACCAACCAGCACGTGGAACAGGCATTTCAGAGCCGGGCGCTTTTTTACGACAAGAAGGCCGATTACCATTACGACGTCATTTCTGCCTTCATCAAGAGCCTTCGCGGATCGGATCCGGATGCCGCTCTTTACTGGATGGCCCGCATGATTGATGCCGGGGAAGACCCCAAATTTATTGCCCGCAGAATGGTCATTTTGGCCTCCGAGGACGTGGGAAATGCCGACCCTCAGGCGCTTGTTCTTGCGACGGCCGGATTTCAGGCTATCACTGTTATTGGGATGCCGGAGGGACGCATCATTCTGGCTCAGGTGGCCACCTATCTGGCATCGGCGCCCAAAAGCAATGCCGCCTATCTGGCCATCGAAAAGGCCCTTCAGGACATCAAACAGTCACCCATTGAGCCCGTGCCGCTGCACCTCCGGAATGCGCCAACGGCTCTGATGAAAAATTTGGATTACGCAAAGGGGTACCGGTACCCGCACGATTTTCCGGAACATTTTATTGAGCAAACCTATTTACCTGACGATAAAAAGGATATTATTTACTACGACCCCACAACCCTGGGTTACGAGGCAAAAATCAGGGAACGACTAAACCGACTCTGGAAAAAACGGGCAGAAAGAAAAGGGAAATCGTAACCCGCCAGAGCCGATTTGGGGGTGATGAACAATCTGCAATTTGCTAAGCTGTTTTTGCTTAAAAAGAAAGACGTTCACGTCTAACCGACCAAAGGAGGTTCTTTATACATGAGTACGCGAGTGGCTATTGGCGTTGATCTGGGCGGAACAAATTTGAAAATGGGACTGGTTTCTGAAAACGGAGAGATTCTGTTTGAAATCCGAAAGGACACCCGCGCCGAAAAGGGGCCTGATTTCATTCTCACCCAAATTGAAAAGGGCATCTCAACCCTGTTAAAAGAGGCCGGGGAGATGTCTGTTTGCGGAATCGGAATCGGTGTTCCCGGAACGGTTTTTTTCAAAAAGGGAATCGTTTCCTATCCCCCCAATCTCCCGGGCTGGAAAGAAGAACCTGTACGCGACCGCATTCAGGGAAAATTCAACCTTCCCGTAATGGTTGAAAATGATGCCAATGTGGCGGCCCTCGCCGAAAAGGCTCACGGGGCCGGAAAGGGGTTCAACCATTTCCTCTGCATTACGCTTGGGACCGGCGTAGGGGGAGGACTTATTTTGAACGGAAAGCTCTACCACGGTGCCGTTGGCGCTGCCGGAGAATTCGGACACATGACCATTAATTTCCAGGGACCGCCCTGCAACTGCGGAAATTACGGCTGCATCGAACGTTACGTGGGCGCTCAATACATTGTGGAACGAGCCATTCGCAAGATCCGGGAATACCCCACCTCTTCATTGGCCGATTACGCCAAAAACCCGGAAAACGTTACGCCCAAATTGATTAATGAATTGGCCCAAGAAGGAGACGCCTTATCACGGGAAATCCTTCGCGAAACCGGAGAATTGCTGGGTGTTGCTCTTACTTCCGTTGTGAATCTTTTAAATCTGGAACTCATCGTCATTGCCGGAGGAATTTCCAATGCCGGTGAGATCCTTTTCCAGCCGATTCGCCAAAAAATAAAAGAATTGGCCCTCCCGCTTCCGGGTTCTCTGGTCCATGTTGCGGGTGCTCAAATGGCCGACCGCTCCGGTGTTATCGGTGCGGCTCAATTGGCTTTTGAAAATAACTAGTTTGTACAGATGCGTGTGCCTGCACAAATGACTCGCCTTTTTGCACAGTCTCTTCTTTTTCTCCTTCTTCTGGTGATTCCAGTGCAGGCACAAACCCGGTCATCCCCCAACGATTCCACCCAAACCCAATCCCATTCCACGGAACTGGACACCACCGTTGCCTACGAGGCGGATGAAATTGTGAGCGATGCTCAAAAAAAGCTCACACGCCTCATTGGCCATGCCCAGGTAACCTATGGAAAGATGACCCTGACCGCGGGTCTGATCACAATTGACTGGGACAAAAACCTGTTGACCGCCACCGGTTTACCCGATACCCAAAAAGTGGCTTCCGCCAAGAATCCGGCGGATACGCTTCTGGTTCCCGGATTTAAAGAACTGCCGGTTTTTACGGACGGATCACAAAAAATGTCCGGTTTCAAAATGACCTACAATTTTGATACTCAGAAGGGCCGTGTTATCCGCGGCCGAACGGCTTTTGAAGATGGGTTTTACACGGGTGAAATCATTAAGCGCGTCTCCAGCAACACCTATTTTGTGAAAGGGGGAACGTTTACCACCTGTAATCTTCCCAAGAATCCCCATTACCATTTTTACAGCACCCGAATGAAGCTTATTTTTAACGATAAGGTGATTGCTAAGCCAATTATTATGTATATTCGGCACATTCCCGTTGCGGCCCTGCCCTTCGGTATGTTTCCCAACAAATCCGGCCGGCATTCGGGATTTCTGATTCCCCGCTACGGCGAGAGCGCGGTCGAAGGCCGTTACCTGCGTGACATCGGTTACTACTGGGCCGCCAGTCAATACTGGGACACGGTCTTTTCAATGGATTATTTCGAAAAAACGGGATTTCTTTTCCACGGAAATATAAATTACGCCCTGCGATATCTCCTGCGGGGACACGTGTCGGCTTCGTTGGTCCGAAAAACGTATTCCTCCGGGAAACAGCGCCGCTGGGATTTATCTCTTTCTCACAATCAAACCTTTGACCCGACTATGAGTCTGCATGCGTCGGGCCTGTTTGTCAGTGACAAGAGTTACTACCGGGATTTCAGCTCCAGTTTAAGTCAGCGGCTCAATCGGGAAATTCGTTCCAATGCCACCTTTTCAAAATACTGGAGGGGGTCCGGAACCAGCGTGAGTGTCAATGTTTCCCGCACGCAAAATCTGGATTCGGGAACGACGACCGATATTTTACCCCAGATTTTCTTCCGGGCGGGGCGACGGCCCATACGTGAGTTTTTTCGAAGAACACCCCAGGAAGTGCGTCCGGTACGGCGGAAATCCACCCCTCCCAAACGCCACTGGTACGATGCGATTTATCTCTCGTACAACTCTCAGTTTCTCAATCGGCGTTACATCAGTGAACCGAACGATACAACCCGCACTGTTCGCGAACAATTCGGCGTCCAGCACCAGATTTCCGTCAACAGCACGCAAAAGGTTTTTCACTGGATTTCCACCAGCCAAAACCTTTCCTACCAGGAGGTTTGGGCCGATCACGTGCAGGAGTATAGTTTGAATCCTCAGACCAATCAAATCGAAAGCCGGGATGTTAAAAAATTCGCCGCCCGCAGAACCTTCTCCACCAGCTTCTCCGCCAACACCAAACTTTACGGGACATTTTTTCCCAATAAATTTGGGATCAGGGCCCTTCGCCACGTGATGACTCCCTCCCTCTCCTTCAGCTTCCGCCCGGATTTCTCCAACCCCCGCTACGGCTACTATGAAACTGTGGTTGACACAACCGGTCAGGTCTATCATTTTGATCGATTCGGGAATATTCTCTTCGGCGGAACCAGCCGGGGCGGGAGTGAAACCGCTAATTTTTCGGTTTACAATATCTTCCAGATGAAGACCGGAACTGAGGAAAAGGTTAAGAAAATTGATCTGTTCACACTGAACCTGTCGAGCGGGTACAATTTTAGGGCCGACTCGCTTCGTTTATCCTCGATTGTTTCGTCGTTTCGCTCCCGGCCCAGTCGAAACACCAGCGTGCTCGTGAGCGCCGGATTTAGTCCCTACCAATTCAATCCGGTGACGGGCCGAACCGTCAATTCCTGGTTGGCGTCTGAAAGGCCCTGGTCGCCCGTGCGGCTGGTGAATCTAAACAGCAGCCTTTCCTTCCGCGTCAACAGCCGCATGTTTCAGACACGAAAAAAAACCAAAGCCGAGGCGGACACCGCCGAAACGCCTCAAAATCAGGTCACGCCCCTTTCTCCGCTCAACCGCTTTTCAGGGAGTGACGGCTTCAGCGGTCCCAATTTACCGTGGTCGGCTAACTTTTCGCTGACCTACAACATCAGCAAATACAACCCCATCCGTCCGCGGAAAACCTTCTGGCTCAATGTAAATTCCTCCTTTCAACTGACCAAAAAGTGGAAAATCAATTACACGGCTCGTTTCGACATGAAAGAACAAAAGATTGTTTCCCAGAATATTGTTATTTACCGCGATTTACACTGCTGGGAAGCCCGGATCGTGTGGTACCCCACCGGCCCCTACAAACATTTTTATCTGAGAATTAACATCAAATCACCCCTCCTGAAAGAGCTGAAACTGGAAAAGCGCACCGGGCGTACCGGTTATTTTGGAGGATTTCAGGGCTGGTAAAAAGTGGGACACTGTACAGAGTGAGTGGTAACGCTTCGCAAAGACCCGATTGTTTCAGGTGTTTCCGGTTGGGTTCTTTGAATCTACAGCCCGTATTTTTTCAATTCCTTTTTTAAAAGCTCACGGGCCCGAAATAAACGCGCTTTCACCGTGCCAATGGGCACATGCAGAATTGCGCCGATTTCTTCGTAGGATTTATCTTCACGGTGCCTCAGAGTGATGATCGTCCGGTACTTCTCCGGGAGCGACTGAATGGCTCTCAGGATAATCTCCGTCGATTCATGCGTTAACAAGGTCTTTTCGGGGCTGAACTTTTCATCCGGGTATTCCCGGCTGACTTCCCCCTCTTTTGTTTTGACGGGTTCATCCAGCGAATACATTTGAAGTTTTCGTTTCCGAAGGAGGTCAATGGTGTGATTCGTTGCTATTTTGTACAACCAGGTGGAAAAAGCAAATTCTTCCTTAAAAGAACGCAACGAATTAAATGCCTTCAGGAACGTTTCCTGCACCAAATCCTCGGTCTCCTCCCGATTCCCCACCATTTTGTAAATGAGATGGTAAATGATGCCGTGGTATTTTCTGAGAAGTTCCTCGTAGGCTTTTTGATTACCCTCAACGGCCAACTGAATCAATTGTCGATCCGACTCATTCATGATTTTAAAGTAACGGATATTCCAAAAAGAATCAAGTTAAAATTTCTTGAATTAAATTCTATTTTTGTGTATAATTAGAAAGGCTTTTCCTGGTTCATTTTAATAAAGAGGCGCATTTCAGATGATTGCCGGTATCGGCGTGGACATTGTTTCGGTGAAACGCATGCACACCATTTCTCAGCGATGGCAGTCTCATTTTTTGCAGAAGATCTTCTCTGACGCGGAAATCGCCTATTGCACCGCCAAAACCGGTCAGGCTGTTTCCCAATCCTTCGCGGCCCGCTTTGCTGCAAAGGAAGCCTTTAAAAAGGCGTTGACCGCCGCCGGAAATGCCAGACCCCTGAACTGGAAGGAGGTCTGGGTGGAACACACCCGGGAAGGCGTTCCCGTTTTCAGGTTTTCCGACCCTTTACAGCAGGAAATGAACGGGTTTGATTGCCACCTTAGTCTTTCACACGAAAACGAGTTTGCCATTGCTTTGGTTATTTTGGAAACAAAGAAGCCATTTAATTTCTGATTTTACGTATTTCCAAACGGCAAGAATCTAGGATCGGATTTGTGATGGGGACAAAAGGGCAGCACGAAATTTAAAATAGGAACTTTGGGTCTTTGAGTTTTGGTGGCCAGACCACCACGAAATCTTTTTAAAACGGAGAGGTCAAACCATGGAACCCGTGGTAAGTGTTCAGGAAATGCGCACAGTGGACCAATTATCCACAACGGAATTGAATATTCCGGCTATCTTGCTCATGGAAAATGCGGGACTGAAAACAGCCCAGGCTATTCGCCGTGAGCTTGGTGATCTTACACACAAACAGGTGTGTATCATTTGTGGAAAAGGCAACAACGGGGGCGATGGTTTTGTGGTGGGACGGCACTTGAGCCGGATGGGAGCCAGGGTTGAGTTTTTTTCAACGGCCCCATTAAGCGACTTCAAGGGAGAAGCGGCCGTCAATCGCCAAATTGCCGAGCGCCTTCGTCTTCCCGTTCACGACATCCGCACAATGGATGATTTAAAACCGGCTGTTGCACCCGATTTAATTGTGGATGCCCTTCTGGGAACCGGCATTCGCGGCGAGGTAACCGGATTGTACCGAGCGCTCATCGAGTGGATGAATGCACAATCCGTTCCTATTGTGGCCGTTGATACGCCCTCCGGGGTTAATTGCGAAACCGGCGACGTGGCCGGCACCGCGGTACGCGCCACCTTCACCGTAACCATGGGCGCCATTAAAACCGGTCAGCTCTTTTATCCTGCCCGTTCGCATCAGAACAAACTCCGGGTTGCCGATTTAAATGCGCCTCCTTTTCTCCTTGAAAAGGTAAACACGCAAAAATTTCTGGTGACGCCCGAAGATATTGTTTCTCTTCTTCCCGAACGCCCTCCGGATGGCTACAAGAATACGTTCGGAAAGGTGCTCCTGATTGCCGGGTCGACGGGACTCACCGGGGCCGCCACAATGGCCTCTTTAAGTGCACTGAGGAGTGGTGCCGGTATGGCCGTGCTTGCCATTCCTGAGCGGTTTAATCCCGTCCTTGAAGAAAAGGTAACAGAGGTTATGACGGCACCCCTGCCCGAAACGGAGGACGGAAGCATTCATTCCCGGGCGATTGAGCAGATCGATCGCTGGCTGCAGTGGAGTCACGTTTTGGCCTTAGGGCCGGGTCTTTCGACCCACCCCGAAACCCAAACCTTTGTGCGGGCTCTTTTGGGAAAGGCAAATCAACCCATTGTGATTGATGCCGACGGCATTAACAATCTGGCCGGGCAGGTCGATCTTATCCGGAATTATCCGGCTGACCTTGTGTTTACACCGCACGTCGGGGAACTTTCACGGTTAATTGGTGTTCCACAAAAGGATATTTTAACAAATCGTATCGCCCTTCTCAAAGAATGGGCGTCCAAACTCAATTGTACCCTCTTACTCAAGGGAGCCCCCACGTTGATTGCCGATCCCTCGGGAACACTCTATTTTAACCCGACCGGAAACGCCGGGATGGCCACTGCGGGCTCAGGCGATGTGCTCACCGGACTCATTGCCGGGTTTTTGGCCCAGGGCCTTACCGGCACACACGCCGCGATTGCAGGCGCCTTTGTTCACGGAATGGCCGGTGATCTGGCCCGGAAAAAATTGGGCCAACGGGGAATGATTGCCGGGGACATTTTAAATCACGTTCCG
>JAADHR010000107.1 GCA_013151735.1 Calditrichota bacterium
TCCGCGTCACATGCCCGTAAACCGGATCATCTTCCTCATATGCATGGTTCGGCCAAACCGGGCCGCCCCAGAATTTCATAAAGAAGTAAAACGTATTTCCAACAATTTTCGCTTTAATTTCTTTAATATCAATGCGATCATCAACCGCTGCCCCCACTTCCGAGGGGAAATAATTGGGTTGGTTATTCAGGGCCGTTGCCAGAATAGGCTCATTCGCCCAATCCGAACTATCCGCGTCCATTAGGAACTGAGCCATGGCCGCTGAACTAACGCCCAAAAACAACATAATGATAAAAAATCCCAATACCTTTTTCATACATCCTCCTTAAAATTAGGTTTACGATAGTTTTGTCCATCTACCGCAGGTTTTCTAATCCAGGCATCCCTCCTTTCTTCATTGATTCAATCGATTGCACAATTTTGAGCACGCATCACCACCTTTCTTTTTGGATTAATTCGTATTGTGTGTGATTAAGAAATCGATCGTTTCCCTTTTTAATTCACAGCTCTCTGACAGTGGCAATATGCCGGATACCGATGGAGAAGCTCAAAAAGCCACCCAGTTGGGATCAATTGATGGAAATGCAAGCTGTCCGGAAAATCGTTTTAGAACCAGGAAGGAAAAACTGGTGTGATTTTTTCCCTCCGGGAGATCAAGTGCTTCTAATTTTTTTTCATCCACCCAAACCGGATAGCGTTTCCGCAGTTCCTTAATTTTGGTTTCCAAAAATTCTATTTGTTTTTGGTGAAGGAGTTCATTATAGGCTTCAATTTTGTAATTCTCAAACTGAGTGGAATCCACGTTGGCTACCGGCAGCGAACGCCAATGCTTCTTAAAAAATTCTTTTACTTCTTCATCTGAAACGTGGATATTTCGAACCAGGTACTTGCGATACGCTTCATAGGTCCATTTTTCTTTCCATTCCTCAATGTCCTCAGCAACGGATGTCGAATCCTCAAAGCCATCTTTTTGGGCGATACGGACAAACGCATCGTTTTTCATCATTCGGCCGATTTCTGTTGCCAGAGCCTTTTTAAATTCATCAAGGGAGGCATGATGCTTTAAGTGACGCCTGAAATAATCCATGTATACAATGTAATCGCGAACGGTTTTCTTTCCTCCATTAAACGTAACCAGGGTTTTGTTTAGCAAGTGATTGATTTTTAAAAGGTATTTTTTTGAGGTGTCCGGTTTTTCCACAGCATTCAGGAGAGGCGTTCCGAAGGGTAACTTGGCTTGAACCCATTGATAGAGAGGAGGAGCCAGTGCGTTGAATACGTCTCCTTTCACACGAATATTCATCGGTGTTAAAACGGAATCCATTAAGGCATGCACAATTTTGTCCGCCTCAATATCGTGGAGCCGGTTTTCCATGCGTTTTCGTTTCACTCCGTGTTTTAATTCTTCTGTTGTAATACTGGCCCGGCGAAAATCCAAAACCTGAAAAATGGCATAACCGTTATCAAATGGAATAGGCTTCGAGAGTTCACCCACTTGTAAGTCTTTGATTCCATTCAATATCTCCGGACGCACATCCAGAAAATCCAGCCACTCCGTCTCAAAATGTTTCTCATCCGTCAGCTTCATTTCATGTTTATTGAGCTGTTCGTTGATAAACTTTTTAAATCCCATTTTGCGGGCAAGCATACGTGCCTTTTCCGCTTCTTCTTTTGTTCGGGTTGGCCAGATACGAAGTTTAAACGTAACCGTTCCTTTTTTAAGCGCATCCTCTAATTTTTTCTCGGGAATTTTTACCCGCCCATGAACGTATTTGCCATAAAATGCTTCCAGCAAATCGTTGTAGGTTCGATGACGAACACGGCGGGTCACATACTCGGACTGAGTAAACCCGTGTTTGGCACCATCCAGCGCCAGGAGGCGTTCCTTAATCATATACTCCAGATACACCCTGCGGGCGTTTTTCCCTTCAGCCGGAGGGACAACCGCAAATTCGTAACTGTATTTAAACTCATCTTCTGTAATGACGGTATTGCCCACACGTGCCAAAATCTTTTCGGTCGGAATGGCCGGTTTCTTCTTTTTGAAAAGAAAGAACGCGATTAAAACAACCCCCACGCTCATTCCAACAAGAACATACTTTTTCACGGAAACACCCTCACTACTTCTTGACCCAAAAACACGCTATTTAATGACCGCAAATTTTCCCCGTTTAACCCCGATGCCGGGAGCGTCCACTGCGTAAAAGTACATGCCAAACGCAATTTCAGGACCGTCTTCCGTTGTTAAATCCCAGGCCTGACGCCCATAATCTACGGCGGCATTGTGATGGAGGATCTTAATCAATTTCCCGCTGGCTGAAAAGATTTTTATCGTGCACTTTGGCGGCAAATTAACAAACTCAATCTTTCGGGCCGATCGCCCTCCCAGGTGGTAAATGGATTCAAACGAACTGGCCGCCACGTACGGATCCGGAACGACATAAATATCCTTCATCCGTTTTTTGGCATCCTTTTTCTCCCATTTCCCGCCAATGACTTTAAACCGGTAAACATCATTCCGATCGGGATTCCGGACGGTCCGAAACCGAAAAATATCGCCTGCCTTGGGAGGAATAACGGCACGCAGGGAGTCGTGAATATTCTTAAAGAAGCGTACCTCCCAGGAGGAATAATAATCCTTTTTTCCATAATCATTAATGTGGGGCCCAAACATAATCACGACGCGGGTGCTGTCCCAGATCTGGCCAAACATTTGCGGGGTTTGATCCTTTGTGCTTTTGGCCTGATCGTAGTACACCCGAACCTTCATTTTTTCCGGGTTGTTCGGATCGGCCACGTTCCAGACCGCAAAATTCAGCGGCTGCACGATGGTTTTAATGGTACCGTCCGGCTGGGGTAATCGGGTAATTGAGGTGTCCACTCCCATGTGGTCGCCCACGCGGATTTCAAAATCATAGGGCAATGCAAAGGCCAATTTATTAATTTGAATGGAATAGGCAAACAAATTACAATCTGTTTTGGTTGCCCATTTTTGCCATTCACGCGTTTTTCGCCCCTTTTTGTTCCATTTAATTACCTTTATTCCCTGATACGGATCATCCCAAAAACTCCACTTTGAAGGCAGCGGCCAGGACAAGTCGAAATGCAGTCCCTCATAGAGGGTTTTTTCCAAAATGGGTGGAATATCATTCATAAAGGCCAGATAGGTACTGTCTGTGTAATCAAAAAGCACGCTGTCCGTTGTGATGTTTCTCAGTTTAATCCCAATCACATTGCCATGATGGTAATGCGGATCCAATTTGTCGAGCCAGCCATCATCTTTAAAGGTTAATTCGTATTCACTCCCGATGTTGGCATGATCCCGATTAAAGATTTCAATGTTGTGCCGCCCACCGCGGGCAAACCCGCTTACATGCTCAATTTTCAGGGTATCCACGTGAGGATCTACGTAGCCGGCAGCCATCTGACGCGGAATAACCATGGCAGCATCCCGGCTGTGGTACACGACTTCTCCCAGACGATTGACCACAATGCTAAAGGGGGATTCACTGGGCATGGCACGCATCGGGTGCCTGAGCGTTACCAGACCCCGCTCGTAAAAATCCACATCGTTTCCCACATCAATTCCGCTTACGGCATAAAAATAGGCCCGTCCATTGTCCACCAGCGTATCTTTGTAGGAATGCTTTAAGCCACTGTCTGTTCCCATGTCGTAGTGCACCCCCAGTGAAGGGAAGGGAACAGGATGGGGACCTTTAAGTCCGTCGATCTTGTCGTAGATTGCAATGGGTTTGAAGAGCAGCACATTTCCAAAGGCATCTGTAATCGTTTTCTGATCATAAAAATCAGGATCGGTACTTTTGTACACGCGATAGCCCTCAAAATCCTCCCCGAAAAAGGGATCTTTCGACTTTTCAGAAGCATCATCCCAGTAAAGCTGAACCTTGTGATCGGAACCCTGTGCAATCAGCGTGGGCTGAATGGGAGGCGTTAAAAAGCGATAATTTGCATTGTAGATCTTCTGCATAATGGATTTGTTTCGAACCACATCTTCCCGATCCTGTCCCATGATCACGGCAATCGTAAATCGCTTCCACTTGTTCCGTTCCAATTTGACTTCGCGGGCACCGAAGGTAAAGCAGATATCATCATCACTGTCGGTTACACGTTGATCTTCACGGCGCAGATATTTCTCCCAATAGGCCTTATCGGACAATAGATCGTTGTTCACTTCGTACACATACACGTGCTTCAAGCCGGCCTGGTCCGCTTCGTCGATATCGGTAATATCAAAATTGGGTTCGCCCAGATCCATCTTGCCATTGCATTCCGTTCCATCGGGGTCGGGTCCACGATATTCATTATCATCCGGCCCGACTCCATCGGTTCCCACATCATCATTAACCGGTTCGTAATCCAGGTGATCATTATGGTTTAAATCTTCACCCCGATCCAGAGCCCCGTTATGATTTTTATCTTCCGTATCCCACACCCCATTTCCTTCCGTTCCGTCTTTATCAGGGCCCTTGTAATCTTCGTCGCCCGGTTTTAAGCGATCCATGCCGATATCCGAGAACCCTCTCCAATCGTGATCGTCGTCGATTCCATTGCTCATCGATTCGTCCACAAGGGAATCCGCATCATCATCAATTCCGTTATAATCGATACCGGGACTTTCCAGAAAGGCAAACCCAAGGACACCCACTTTTTTCTTCGTACCCAGCTCCTCCGGGAATTTGTACCACTGGTACATAATATCGAAATCGGAACGTCCGCCCACACCGCTGTAATTATAGGAGGCCACGATATAATCCACCTGATTGTAGTGGCTTTGTCCGGCGATATTGGCATCCACATAAATCCCCGTGACAATCCGGGGCAACAGGTAGTCACTATAATTTTTTGTTTTAAATAGATTGACAAGAATATCTTCCGCAAGAGGATGGAACCAGGCATAGCCTCGCCCTTCAACCTCTACCCCAAGTCCGGCGATACCATCTTTAATCCAGGGACGTGTATCCGGGGTTCCATCCGGATTCTTCATTGGCCAGTATTTTTCCGTCCGCCAATCGTTCCACCAATCATTTTCGTGATCGTCCATAACGTAGTAAGATTCCTGATCCGCAATGGTTTTGGTTCCATATTCTCCGTTCCAGAGCCCTTTTCGAATACCGGGTTTTCGACTATCGGGTCCGGTAAGCGGCCGCGTATCTCCCACGTACGACCCGGCCGGCCAGTAAGCAGGCCAGGTGCGCTTGTCGGTGCTCATGGCCAGACTTTTAATGATGGATTGAGGCGGCTCCACTTCGTGATCCAGCTGACCGTTAAAGTTCACATCTTCGCCCGGATCCAATTCATTATTTCCATTGATGTCTTCATCAATTCCGGAGACCCACCCCCCGAAGCCGTCGTTGAAATATCCGGGGCGGGCTTCCCACATGCATTGGTGGGTGCGGTCGGAGGAAAGCTGTGCGTTCGAGGACGGTCCGTAAATTCTGAAATAGGAATCACTCACAATGGGGAATTCTTTTCCGTGCCATTCATTTTGAGGAGGAACCACTTTCCCCCGGAACATGGACATATCCTTTACCAAACCGCCCACATAAAAGACAAAATAGGATCCGTACTGGAGCCCCTCGCTTCCCGGCCACCGTAATTTTTCACCCGGGTCCAGGTCGGAATCGGCAAAATTCCCGATATTCCAGACAGGGCTGTACACCAGGTTTCTGTTAAATATACCTCGTGCCCGAAAACGAACCCAATGCATGGGGCTGAGGTCGTATCGCGTAATGCGTTGCCCCATCTGGGCTTTCAGTGAAGAATGTGAGAGCGGCAGCAGCAATCCAATCATCAGAATAGCTGTAGCCCATACCTTCAATCGGTTGATCAAAACCTTCCTCATTCTTAGAACTCCTCAATTTCACAAACGTCTTTTATCGTCTAAAATAACAATCCTTTTGAGCCATTAATACCCGCTGATTCCAATTGTAAAGCGATTCACCGATTGCATGATCGACCAATCCGACCAGGCATAATCCACGGTGATGACCGCCTGGCCCAAAATCCTGTAAACAAAGCCCGCGCCCAGACACAATCCATTGCTGGCTCCCCGCTCAAACAGGGATTGGTAACCGGCACGAAGGAAAATGCTGTTAAATGTCTTGAATTCCACACCCATATTCAGACTTTCCGTGTTATCGCTGGGGTGATTGGCATCCACGGCAAAGGTGAAGGAGTTTTTCTCACTCAGGACCCAGTCGTAGGAAATCCCGAATCGAAACAACAGGGGAAGCGGATAGCCTTCGGTCACCATGTCCACGGGAACCTCATCGTTGTTGAAAAAGCGGTCCTTGCGTCCATCCACATCCATTACGCGGGTTAAATCACGACCGTGCAGAGAAAACTCGGTCCCAAAGTTACTGATGGTTCCCCCCAGCCGCAGTCCCTTTACCGGCGTTTTGTAGAGGATGGACAGATCAAGGGCAATGGTTGAGCCCTTTTCATGCCAGATGCGTTCATAAAAATATTTGGCCCCCAATCCGGCTGAAATCCGATCGGTAATGGCCATGGCCAGGTACAGTCCGGCAACCATGTCCCGGGCGGTGTAGACCTCGCCGGTTCCTTCGGGGCGAAAAACCGTCCGCACGGGTGCTTCGCCATAATCCAGCATGGCCAGGTGAAAACCCAGCGCCCAATTAATCGGCATAATGGGGACCACCATATCGAAGGCATTAAAGGTGGTGCCGACAAACCAGTTCAGTCTCATAAATTGGGCCGACACGGAAGGAATCTGAGTAATTCCGGCAGGATTCCAATAGAGAGCCGACGGATCGTTTGCAATGGAGGCAAATGCCCCACCCAGTGCTTCGGCCCGGGCACCTACACCAATCTCCAGCATGGTTCCGGCAGAGGTTCCACTGCGGGAGACATCGGTTTTGTAAGCACGTCCATGAGGATCAAATTCCTGGGCAAAGAGGGTTTCCCCGCCGAGGAGAATTCCTCCCATCATTCCCATGATTAGGATTACGACCGAGAAAAATTTTACGCGATTCATCTTCATTCCTTACACTTTAAAACCCAATTTGCAAACCAAATTGAACCAATCGGGGTCGAGAATACCAGGAGGGATCGTAATCAGCCTCGTTTTTTGTAAACTCACCCAAGTATTTCAAACGATAATAGCGCTTCTTTCCCACTTCCGGCAGGTAAGCATCCGGGCCGGCATGTCCGGTCACACTGTGCACCCGATTTTCGTTTAAATGATTAAACACATTAAATGCCCGAACCATGGCCATCACCCGTAAATTGCCGAAATGAAAGGCCTGTGAAAACATCATGTCAACATTCCAACGTGTCGGTTTTCGTCCCTGGTTATCCCACAAGCCGCCGGGAAGCTCAATGGAGGGGTCGAGGGTGGCCGGGGTGTAGGGCAAACCGGAACCGATTTGTCCGATCGCACTGATATTCATGTTGGGCGTCGGATGGATGGTAACCGATGCATTCAGGGTATGGCGCTGATCCCAGTCCAGATAATTGATCTTGCGAATGGCGAGATTGTAGCTGCCGCTTCTGGGCCCGGCAACCACGGAAATATCCCGAAGAATCTCCGGGTTAGAGGCACTTCCTTTGGCAATCATGTAGGTGTAATCAATCCGTGATGAAACCCACCGATTTTTGATGCCCTGGTTAAAAGCGATCGTAAAACCGGAGGAGTTACCATATTCTTTGTTCACATAGCGATAAAATGTGGAAGCATTGCTCAGGGTTAGAATTTCAATTCCCAGAAGATCCTTCATGTCTTTGCGGTAAATCGTGGTTTCAAATGAGATGTCATCTGTCAATTGCTGCTGCAATCCGATTTCATATTGAACCGTCCGTTCCGGTTTCAAATTCGGATTCCCGATCCGCGTTCCTTCCACACTGTACTGGTTGTAATGAGGCAGCACAGGATTCTGGTACATTTTTTCATAGCTGGGCGTCTGAAAAAAATGCCCGTAGGAAAGCCGAAGGGCCCCTCGATCAGAAATCGGGAATGACAGTCCGAAACGGGGACTTAACTGCCACTTGGGTTTTGCCTGAATGTAATATCGCGGGTCACCAACCAGCTCCGGATAGACTTTCGAGTAATCGGGACAATAGCGGTCCCGGGGGAAATAAAAATCCAGGCGAAGCCCCGCATTCAAGACAATTTCACCCATTTCCAATTTGGTTTGAATATAGGAGGCCCCTTCGCGTGGAGAACGTACATAATTGACATAAAACTGCTGATCTCTGGCACTATCCGGACTCGCTTCCCGGAGCCGGACATGACCATGTTCAAAATGCGCTGTTGAATCCCTGAAAAAATTATAGGTAAGATCATATTCTTCTATTTCTTTTCGCGCAAAGGGAAACTGCAGTTCCTCGTATCCGAACACCTCCCGCATGGGAGCTTTTTTGTAATGGAATCGGCTGAATTTTGCCTCGTATCCGGCTTTAAGTTCCACAATTTTATTAATCTGCCAGGTGATATCCCCATTGGTCAAATGGATCTTCTGATCAAACCAATTTCGTCCCCAGTCATCAAATCCCCCCATATCATAACCCGTAATAACGCCGGGATCCCAGGCATTTGCGGCATTTTGCTGATAGCGCGGATCGTTGGCGCTTTCATACATAAATGATTTGCTTTGAGTGGATTGATAGGAATAACGGATATTATAGAAAACATTTTTTAACGGCACATGGGTAAAAACGAACATGTGCGTTGTTCCTTCATTAAAATGCTGCCCCTTTCCATCGGGACAAAATTTCCAATGGTTGCTAAAGCTTTTTCCGTGGGAATAATTATGAAACATATTATAGGAAAGCGTCATTGAGCTTTTGGGCTGATAAACAAACTTTACATTGAAATTATACGAGTTGCTCCAATTCATCGGAATAATCTTGCCGTCCCCGGTGTGCAGGGAATCTGGAATCTTGATTAACAAGGGATCTTCGGGATCAAAAATGGCCCGATACCACTCACGATAGACCAGAATTTCCCATCCATCCTTTGGCCGGAACCTCCGTTGCCCATTGAGCCACCCCTTTGAACCCACAATGCGGCCATTGACAAAAAAACCTAATTTGCCGATTTTGCTCATCCCGGGAACGGGCCCGCTCAGAGAAAATTTCGTTTCTTTTTCTGCAAGAGGATCGTACTTATTGAGGCCGATGTACATGGGTTCGTGAGGCGCATAATAGCCTCCGGTAATGGCTTCCACGGAGGCATGATATGTTTTTTCAGGAACTTTTGTAATCACATTAATCACACCGGATTGTGCCGAACCATACTCTGCATTAAAGGTTCCGGTAATCACCTGCAGTTCCTGAATAAAATTATTTTCTACCGCCACATTCGACCCTCCCCCCTGACTGAAGGAATTACTCACAGGCATTCCGTCGATCATGTAAGCCACTTCCCGGCTGCGCCCTCCACGAAAGTGCAAAGCCCCCCCTGCATCGCTGACAACACCGGCCTGCATCTGTACCAATTCGCTCACATTGGACACCGGCAGGGCTTCAATCTCTTCTTTGCTCACATAGGCTGAGGTACTGGTCCGGTCAAACTCAACCGGCTCCCGCCCGGCTACAATCGTTACGGCCTTTCCCTGAATGGCCTGCGGCAGGAGTTTTGCATTTATCTTTGTGGTCCGGTCTGTAAATACGCGTACATTTTCCACTCGTAATTTTTGGTATCCGATCATCTGAAAACGAAGTGTGTATGTTCCGGGAGCTACGTGCAAAATCAGATACCTGCCATTGGCATCGGCAGCGGCACCCCGATTCGTCCCTTCGATGATAACGTTTGCACCTGGAAGCGGATCACCGGTAGATTTATCCTTAATTACACCGGATATTTTACCCGTTGTCCCGGCCAAAACCAGTTGAGAAGAAATTAGAAGAGCAAAAAAGGCGAGAAAAATGAAAAGGGGAACCGTACTCTTCCGAATTTTTTTTCCGTTACAACTTACCATAGTGCTGCCCTCAATTAACATGACAATTTAGACACTTGTTTGATATCGTAGAATCTATTCGTTGTAAACACCGGATACGCCCCCGAAAATGCTCCGGTGAAACCCAAAACTCCGGATTTTAAGCGGGTAAAAAATACCCCTCTATTTGCCGGGTTGTATTTATCATTCTATTTCCCCGCATTGATAGGTATCGTTTACAACAGGATACTCATGAACAGCATAAAGAGGAGATTATTCTTAGGAAGAGGTACTCTAAAGACAACTGAAATCGTTCGCAGGATTCAATCTCCGATTAATTCATATTATTTATTTATGATTTTAGGGATAAAGAATCTTAACTGATTAATCCGTGCAATTGGCATCAGGGATGCGGTTTTACTTCTTTGCCCCTGACTTCTGAATTCTAAAAATCCATTTCAATCTTGGAAACCGAAAAAAAAGTTTTTATATGAATAAATCTTGGAAAGATTTCCGCCTTTATTTCCCGGCGAATTGCCGTTGAGGAACAGGTTAATTATTTCAGTTATATGAATACGCAAATGTTTGCGACAAACGTTGTAGAAATATACAAAACGGGATTTTCATTGTCAAGTATTTTTTTTGGAAGAGGAGAAAAAATTTACCACGGCGAGAAAGGTTTGTTTATTTTTTTAATATATCCTCAAGAAAATTCAATGAGTTCTGTCCCGAGAAAAAAATTCGGGCAACCCAATGATTTCTTCAACTCAGTCGTTTTGCTGCAGTTCAATCAATCATGCCTTGTGAAAAACGTTCAAACCGAACAGACAAACCGCACGTACGACCGGCACAACACCCGTCGTTTTGATTTTAAGCCCGCCTCTGAAAAATGAAGCACCATTCATCCGTTTTCCGAATCCGGGTTAAAAAACTGCTTGCGTCAAATAAATTTTCTCATTACTTTTCTAACAATCCTGCCTCTCAATGAACTGTTTGTTTTTCAAAATAGCCTTTGAGCGAAAATGCTCCCTAATATGGAGAGTGTGTCATTGTGATTTTCCGGAAGGTCTTACACTGTTTGTTCACGGTCCTGGAAATGAAATCCCGGCTTCTTATTTTCTTCCTGATTCTCTTTGCAGGAGCGATTTCTTGCAGCCGGCCTAATTTCACGGGAAAGCCCTCTGCTCATGATCTTCAGTTCAAACAGCTTTCCCGTACCTGGGACGACGGCGTGCCGCTTGGGAACGGCATCCTGGGCCAGTTAGTCTGGCAAAAGGGAGCCCGCCTTCGCTTCTCGCTGGATCGTGCCGATCTCTGGGACTTGCGGCCGATGGAAAATATCGGGACACCCCAATGGACATTCCGCTGGGTGTACCGGCACTGGTTAACCCACACGTACCGGATCGTTCAGGAAAAATTCGACCGTCCGTACGATCAGAATCCTGCTCCCACAAAAATTCCGGCGGGATCCATGGAATTCGACACCCGCGCACTGGGCCGGGTTCTCTCGGTGCATCTTTACCTGAACACCGCTCTGTGTGAAATTAAATGGGAGAGCGGTGCCCGGCTCCTGACCTTCGTACAGGCGGACAAACCCGTCGGCTGGTTCCGCTTTGAAAACCTGCCCGACCAACCGGCCATTACCCTGGTTCCACCGGCCTACACATCTCCTGAAGGAACGAATGAGAAAAACCCCGTGAAAGGTCAGGATTTGCGGCGGTTGGGCTACGTTAAGGGAACGCTTACAAAACATCCTCAGAAAATGGTTTACACCCAGCCCGGCTGGGGTGGATTTCGTTACCAGATCGCCGTCATCTGGAAAAATAGCAAACATTCTCTGGAAGGCTGCTGGAGCATTTCATCCGAGTTTCCGGGCTGGAAAAAACAACCGGAAGCCCAACGCATCGTGGCAAAAGCATTTAAACAGGGCTTTGCCGAATCCGCAAAAGAGCACCGAGCCTGGTGGAGGCATTTCTGGGTGAAATCCGGCATCTCGCTGCCGGACAAAATTCTGGAGAAGCAATGGTACCTGGAACAGTACAAATTCGGGTGTGTGGCCCGTCCCGATGCACCGCCCATTTCCCTTCAGGCTATTTGGACGGCGGACAACGGACGGCTTCCTCCGTGGAAGGGAGACTTCCACCACGACCTGAACACCGAGCTCAGTTACTGGCCCGCTTACAGTGCCAATCACCTGGATCTGGAAGCCGGCTTCGTAAACTGGCTCTGGAAAAACCGCCCCGCATTTCAAAAATACACCCGGACCTATTTTGGAACGAACGGCCTGAATGTTCCCGGCGTAACCACGCTTACAGGCGAGCCGATGGGCGGCTGGATTCAGTATTCTTTCGGGCCAACCGTGGCTGCCTGGCTGGGTCAGCATTTTTACCTGCACTGGCGGTACACGATGGACCAAACCTTTCTGCGCGAACGCGCTTACCCCTGGATCCGGGATACGGCAACCTACCTCACTGCAATCTCCGTGCGCGGCAAGAATGGAAAACGCAGACTGCCGCTGAGTTCCAGCCCCGAATTCAACGACAATTCACGGAATGCCTGGTTCGCCCGGACAACCAATTTTGATCGGTCGCTCATTCGCTGGACACTGCAAAAAGCGGCGGAACTGGCTAAAATCCTGGGCAAAACCGAAGATGTCCGCCGGTGGAACGACCAGCTCAGCCAATGGCCCACATTGGACACGGATTCCACCGGATTGACCATTGCTCCGGGATTTCCGTACCACTTTTCACACCGGCATTTTTCACACCTGATGGCCATTTTCCCGCTGAGTCTTTTAGACGTTTCGCACGGAGAACAGGAACGGACCATCATCCAAAAAAGTCTGCACACTCTGGAAAAGTACGGCAGCGACTGGTGGACAGGATACTCCTTTGCCTGGCTGGGCAATTTGTACGCACGCGCCCGAGACGGGGAAAAAGCGGCCCGTGCCCTTAAAATCTTCGCCACAGCCTTTTGCCTGCCTAATTCCTTTCACGTCAATGGAGATCAGTCGGGCAAGGGCTACTCTAAATTCACCTACCGGCCCTTCACACTTGAGGGGAATTTTGCCTTTGCCTCAGGAATTCAACAAATGCTGATTCAAAGCCACACCGGCGTCGTGCTGCTCTTCCCGGCCATTCCCAAAAGCTGGCAAAATGTGAGTTTTCAGACACTTCGCACCGAAGGGGCCTTTTTGATTTCTGCCCGCAGAAAACAAGGGGCCGTTACGGAGGTCGTCATTCAATCGGAAAAGGGAGGGCTCCTTCGTCTGAAAAATCCATTTGCCGGAGCCTGGAAAGCCACAGGCGGTACGGTGAACCAGACGGGTCCCCTTCTGGAAATGGAGCTGGTACCGGGACAGACGATCAGATTGAAACCGCAGCAGTCGTAAACCAGACTCTTTACGTTTCCGAATCCGGAGGATCAGCCGATCGAACAGACGGCTCAATGTGCGAAAACAAAGACGATTGCAAGACGGGCACGGTTGAGAAATTCCCAACAAAATTTTGTATTTTACGCTTGATTTTCACCCGATTTTTTTCTACGTTTTGACACCATGAAAAAGATCTGCGCTTTTGTATTCAAACAGGTGTGTAAAAAGGCGGCTATCTGCGGCATCATCAAAATCGAACAACAGAGACGAGATTCCCAAAATACACGTGTCTTTTATCAATTAAGAGGATCAAAATCATGAAACGTTTATGGTTGATTGCTGGTGTAATTGGAACATTTCTGAGCAGTTGGGCTGTGATGTCTTTTGCCTGTACGAACATCCTGGTCAGCAAGGGGGCTTCCAAAGACAGCTCGGTGATCATTACCTACTCCTGCGACGGAGAGTTTGTCCCCCACCTTCGGTACACGCCCGCTCAGGATCACAAACCGGGAGAATTTTTAGAATTCCGCGACGGCAAGGGTACCATCCACAAAATTCCCCAACCAGCCCACACCTACGCGGTCATTGGCTTGATGAACGAGTACCAGTTGGCCATCGG
>JAADHR010000108.1:0-19581 GCA_013151735.1 Calditrichota bacterium
CGCACCTATCGGCGCTATCACATACAGATTGGCTAATCTTAAACTAACAGCAGCAATAAATACAGTCCCGTAGGGACGATAGGTTTGTAGCTAATAAAAAAGAACAATTAAGAAGTCCCGTAGGGACGATAGGTTAATAACTGCTATGATTACACGGGACAGGAAAAAACTCTGATTTAAACACAACTCTTTGTAAAATCCCGAGCCGTATCAGGGCCGCTTTTTCATGGATTTTTAAACTTGATTTTTGTGGCTGGAATTCCTATTTTGAACGGTATTCATCGGCGGGGAATCCCAAAATCAGGGGTAAATGCCGTGTTTAAATATGATTTACAAATATTGTGCCAATTTATTATTTTGTCTTGACAATAATCCCTATTTGTCGTAAATTATTTCCTGTAATAAAATTATTTCCTGTAATAAAACGGAGGCTTTCTTATGGCAATTACAGTGGAAGATGTGGAAAAAATCGCAAAACTGGCGAAATTATCGTTTACTGATAAAGAAAAACAAAAATTTACGGAACAATTAAGTCAAATTATTTCATACGTTGAAAAGCTGAATGAGCTGGATGTGGAAGGTGTCCCGGCCACCTACCATGTTCTGGAAGTTAAAAATGTTTTCAGAAAGGATGAGGTAAAACCCTCCATGCCTCAGGAAGAGGTTCTGGAGAATGCACCCTCCAAAAAGAACGGCTATTTTAGCGTACCAAAAGTAATTGCACAGGAATAGCGCCTGACAATGGTGAAGAAACCCGATCACATGAGGGTGGTGGCCGTTATTCCGGCCCGGTACGCGGCAACTCGGTTTCCCGGAAAAGTGCTGGCGCCGATTTTGGGAAAGCCCATGCTTCAGTGGGTTTTTGAACAGACACAAAAGGCTGCTTTTTTGGATGATGTTTGGATCGCAACCGATCATCCGGACGTAAAGCGAGTTGCGGAATCCTTTGGCGCGCGTGTAATCCTGACCTCTGTTTCGGCCCGAAGCGGTACCGATCGCGTGGCTGAAGCGGTGGAAAAAGAATCTGTGGATCTGGTGGTCAATGTTCAGGGGGACGAACCCATGATTGACCCAGGGGCTATTGATGCGGCGGTCGAGCCGTTTTTTACGGACAGCCGGCTACAGGTTTCAACACTGGTGCGTCCGGCGCAAAGCCTGGAAGAAATGCAGGACATCAACACGGCGCGGGTCATTTTTGATCAAAATCATTTTGCGATCTACTTTACGCGCGGAATTATTCCCTACAATCGGGATGAAACGGATCGATCGCGCTGGCTGGAGCAGTTTAAATATTTTCAACATGTGGGTCTTTATGTATACCGGAAGGAATTTTTGCTCGAATTTGCCGGCTGGGAAGAATCAGAATTGGAGAAAATTGAAAAACTGGAACAGCTTCGGATTTTGGAACACGGGTACAAAATAAAGGTTGTTGAAACCGATTACGTCCCCATTTGTGTGGATGTGCCGGAAGATATTCCACGAGTGGAACGTGTTTTAAACACAATTCTTTGATCTCTGTAAAAATACGCAAGATAACGCGGCCGAAAAAAACATATCTTAATACGATTACGGACGGATTGGCAAAGATCTTAAATCAAAAAGGCGTTGAAGCGGTGATTGAAAAACAGACAAAATTTATTTTTATTACGGGCGGTGTGGTCAGTTCCCTTGGAAAGGGAATTGCCGCGGCATCACTGGGCATGTTGCTCAAATCGAGGGGACTCAAGGTAACGATTCAAAAATTTGATCCTTACATTAATGTGGATCCGGGAACGCTCAGCCCCTTTCAGCACGGGGAGGTTTTTGTGACCGATGACGGCGCCGAAACCGACCTGGACCTGGGGCACTATGAGCGTTTTATCGATACCAACATGACTCAAAAGAACAACACCACGACGGGACAGGTTTATTACACCGTCATTATGAAGGAGCGACACGGCGATTACCTTGGGAAAACCGTTCAGGTGATTCCTCACATTACCGATGAAATCAAACGCCGATGCTGGGATGTGGCCCGGAATGAACATCCGTTTGACGTGGTTATTACGGAAGTGGGAGGCACCGTCGGCGATATTGAGGGCCTTCCTTTTCTGGAGGCCATTCGGCAGTTTTGCCTGGATGTGGGGCGGGAGAATGCCATTAATATCCACCTGACACTTGTTCCCTACATTCGCCCGTCCGGCGAATTGAAAACGAAACCCACCCAGCACAGTGTAATGAAACTCCGTGAAATCGGCATTCAACCCGACATTTTGCTGTGCCGCACAGAATACCATCTGGAACAAGAAATTCGGGAGAAAATCGGCCTGTTTTGCAATGTGCCTGCCGAAGCCGTTATCGAAGCGCGGGATGTTGAAACCATCTACGAGGTTCCTCTTGTTCTCCACAACGAAAAATTAGATGAATTGGTGGTTCGAAAACTCGGCCTCAAAACCCCGCAGCCGGATATCAGTCGGTGGCGGCGCTTTGTTGAAAAGGTCAAAAATCCGTCTCAAACCGTCCGGATCGCAGTGGTTGGAAAATACATCAATCTGAAAGATTCCTACAAAAGTATTATTGAAGCCTTTGTTCATGCCGGTGTTGAAAACGACGCGCATGTGGAACTTGTTTGGGTGGATTCAGAGGATATTGAAGCCGGCGGCGCCGGAAAATATCTGCACGATGTGCAAGGCATTTTGATTCCGGGGGGATTCGGTACCCGGGGCATCGAAGGAAAAATTCAGGCGGTAGAATTTGCGCGTGTCAACCAGGTTCCCTTTTTCGGAATTTGTTTGGGATTGCAATGTGCCGTGATCGAATTTTCGCGGAATGTTTGTGAGCTCAAGCGGGCAAACAGCCGGGAGTTTGACCCCGAAACACCCCATCCTGTAATTGATTTTATGGAAGATCAGAAAGGCCTAAAGGACAAGGGCGGGACCATGCGCCTTGGAGCTTACCCCTGTGTGGTGAAAGAAGGAACGAAGGCCTTCGAGGCCTATCACGTGCGGGAAATCTCCGAACGCCACCGGCACCGGTACGAGCTAAACAACAAATACCGAAGCATTCTTCAGGAAAATGGGTTGGTTCTCAGCGGCATTTATCCCAAAGAAGACCTGGTTGAAATTGTCGAATTGCCCACACATCCCTGGTTTGTGGGGGTTCAATTTCACCCGGAACTTAAATCGCGGGTCAACAAAGCTCACCCCCTGTTTCGGGAATTTGTAAACGCTGCTCTTACCTATCAGCGAAAACAGGCGAACAAGACCGTCTCTGTTTAGGTCGATCGGTTTTGGTATTTTAGAACGGAATGATTGGGATAATGGAATGAAAATAATTGATGTTAATGGGATAAAAATTGGCGGAGGAAATCCGCTGGTTCTCATCGCAGGGCCGTGTGTGATTGAAGAAGAAAGTGTGGTTTTGGATGCGGCGGGTCAGATCAAGGAAATAGTGGACCGCCTGGGCATCCCCTGGATTTTTAAATCGTCTTACCAGAAAGACAACCGCTCGTCGGTGGATTTTTACCAGGGTCCCGGACTGGAAAAAGGCCTGAAAATTCTGCAAAAGGTCAAAGAGACCTACGGCGTGCCGGTGCTGTCGGACATTCACGATCACTGTCAGGCAGAAGCGGCGGCGGAGGTTCTGGATGTGATCCAGATTCCGGCCTACCTGTCCATGCAAACCAGCCTTACCCTGGCGGCTGCGCGGACCGGCAAGGTTGTCAATGTTAAAAAGGGGCAGTTTTTGCACCCGGAAGATGTGGGGAAAATCATCAAAAAGATCGAGAGTGTGGGAAATAAACAGATTATTTTAACCGAGCGGGGCAGCGTGTTCGGATACCACAATCTGGTAGTGGACATGCGCTCTTTCCCGATTATGCGTTCTTTTGGCTACCCGGTGATGTTTGATGTGACCCACTCGATTCGCATTTACGGGGTCCCGTCCTCCAATCCGGAAGGTGGTGAACCCTGGTTTGTGCCTTATCTGGCCCGGGCCGGTGTGGCTGCCGGTGTGGATGCCCTTTTTATTGAAACGCACCCGGATTGCAAAAATGCCCTGTGTGATGCCGCCAGCATGTGGCCCTTGCAAAAGCTGGAAGAACTGCTAACGCAGGTCAAACAGATTGACAATATGGTAAAACCCTGGTTGAATCCTTAATTCAGAATGATGGAAAACAGGATTGATCATCATGAGTTTTAGTGGAAAACATGTTGAAAAATGGGAAAAAACCCGAACAATCGGCTTTTTGAAGTTCATTATAATTTATGGGGCGCTAAGCTGGGGAATTTTAAGTGGCCTTTTTTATTTTTTAATCACAAGAATTTTTCAGCCGTCGACACCTGTGGTAAAGAATTTAATCGTATCGCTAATTCTGTTTCCTGTTGCGGGACTTCTCTGGGGGATGACGATGTGGTATATTGGAGAAAAGCGATATAAAAGGGAAAAAAATAACTAAAAAATTTCGGGCATTCGCGGCTGTATTTAAGTGGGAGAATCTTAACCATGCAATTTTTTATCGATTCGGCAGAGATTTCGGATATCGAAGAAGCTCTGTCGCTTAATTTGTGCGACGGCGTCACCACCAATCCCAGTCTGATTGCCAGATCGGGGCGCCGGTTGAAACCGGTCATTCAGGAGATTGCCGCCCGGGTAAACGGGCCTGTTCTGGCGGAAGTCGTCAGCACAACGACGGAAGGCATCGTTTCCGAAGGGCGTGAAATGGCCGAATGGGCGGAAAATGTGGTGATAAAGATTCCCGTCACACTGGAGGGGCTCAAGGCCATTCGCACGCTGGAGTCCGACGGAATTGCCACGGGTACCACCCTGGTGTTTTCGCCCTCGCAGGCGCTGCTGGCGGCAAAAGCCGGCACCCACTACGTGATCCCATTCGTAGGACGTCTGGACGACATCTCAGCAATGGGCGTGGGCCTGGTGGCGCAGGTTCAGGAAGCGCTTTCAAATTATGTGTTTGAAGCGGAAGTTCTGGCTGCCAGCATTCGAAATCCCAGGCACGTGGTGGAATGTGCCCTGGCGGGCGTACCGATTGTTACGGCTCCCCTGAGCGTGTACAAGCAAATGGTGAAACACCCGTTAACGGACCGTGGAATTCAGCGGTTCCTGGCCGACTGGGACTCTGCAAAGAAGGAGCTTCATGCCTAAATGAGTGATGAAGAGATCATTGAGCGCGGAAAGCAGGTTGTCCGCATCGAAGCCAGAGCACTGGAAGAGCTTGTCGACCAGGTGGATGCCTCTTTCGAAAAGGCCGTCAATCTGATTCGTCGCTCCAAGGGCCGGGTGATTGTGACGGGGATTGGGAAATCCGGCATCGTGGGAAGAAAAATTGCAGCCACACTCACTAGCACAGGAACAGCGGCTTTCTTTCTGCATCCAACAGAGGGTGCCCACGGCGACCTTGGGATGGTTCTCAAAGATGATGTGGTAATTTGCATTTCCAAAAGCGGCAGCACGGAAGAACTGGCCCAGCTCATCCCCATTTTAAAGCGCATTGGGGTTCCCATTATTGCCATGACGTCCAATCCGGATTCCGAACTGGCCCGAAAGAGCGATGTGACCATTACCGTACGCGTGCCCGAAGAAGCGTGTCCTTTTGATCTGGCACCCACTGCCAGTACCACGGCAACCATGGCCATGGGAGATGCTCTGGCCGTGGCGCTTCTGGAATTGCGGAATTTCAGTCTGGAAGATTTTGCCCGGCTGCATCCGGGCGGTAGTATTGGCCGAAGGCTCCTCCTCAGGATTGACGATGTTATGGCGACTGGAGACCGGGTGCCGAAAGTGGCTCCGGATCTTCCGCTAAAAGATGCGATTATGGAGATTACCTCAAAGCGTTTCGGAGCAACGAGCGTTGTGAACGGGCAGGGTAAACTGCTTGGCATTATTACCGATGGCGACGTCCGGCGTTTGATTGAGCGCAAAAAGGATCTGTGGGAGCTTCGGGCTGAGGAAATCATGACGAAAAATCCCATTACGGTAAAAATCGGGATTCTGGCGTCCGATGCCTTTAATCTGATGAAAATTCGGGCGATCAATTCTCTGCTTGTGGTGGATGCGGAAAATCATCTGGTGGGCATTGTTCATATTCACGATCTCTTAAAAGCAGGAATCTCTTGATCGATGGCCAAACCGCTGAAAAAACGCGTCAAAAATGATCTGATCTTTTTATTCGTCTTTTATTTGATCTTATTTGTTCGTCTTTTGCCGCGTGAGGCGGCGTTCAAGCTCTTTGAAAAATTGGGACAATTCAGCTACTACGTGATTTCCGATGCCCGGAACAAAATGATTGCCCATTTGACGCTTGCCTTTGGGAATCAAAAATCGCCTGCGGCCATTCGAAAAATGGCCAAGGAAACATTTGTGAATCTGGGCCGGAATGCCGTGGATGCGCTTCGGTTGCCCATTTACTCTTTGGCGGATTTGGAAAAAATTGTAGCCGCTGAAGGCCTGGATATTCTGGATCAGGTTCGTCGGGCCGGTCGCAGCATTATTTTGATTACCGGGCATATCGGTTCGTGGGAAGTGATGGCCGGCTATATTGCCATGAGGGGGTATCCGCTCTATGTTGTGGGGGCGCGGTTGTACGATCCCCGATTGGACCGATTGCTGCTAAAAATGCGGAAAAGCGGTGGATACATCAATATTCCCCGCGGCGGTTCCACAAAATTCCTGCTGCATATTCTGCATCGGCCCAATCTTCTCGGGTTGCTTATGGATCAGGATACACACGTTGCCGGAACCTTTGTGGATTTTTTCGGCAAGCCGGCTTACACACCTGTGGGGCCGGTGATCCTGGCTGAAAAAACCGGGGCCGCCCTGATCCCGATTTTTATTCAACTGGACAAAACCTACACGCACCGGATAAAAATCCTGCCCGAATTTAAAATGGTTTTGACCGGCGATAAACGAAGAGATGTCATGCAAAATACGCAGGGGTTGACCAAAATAATTGAAGAGTTTATCCGAACGGTTCCAACACAGTGGGTCTGGATGCACGAGCGCTGGAAAACCCGTCCGGAAGACGTTGAGCAGAGCCAATGAAACGTTTAACGAACTTACTGGTTGTTCTGGGGCTTGTCCCTTTTTTGGTGGCGGGCTGCGGCGAAAAGAAAACAACGGCCCCGCCTGCAAAACAGGTCAAGCCGGCCGCAGAAACCCCGGATCAGGAAGCCTGGAATTCGACGGTGATTACCACCAAAATGGGGCATATTACGGCGAAGGTCAAATACGGGCACATGAGTCGCTATTCTGATAAGCAGCTCATGAAATTTGACGAAGGCGTTAAGGTTTTTATCTACGATAAGAAGGGCCGGCTCAGTTCAACCGTTATTTCAGATCGGGGGCTTTTGAATGAAAAAACAGAGTTGGTGGAGGCCCTTGGCCACGTGGTGGCGCATTCGGATAGTGGGGCAACACTCTACACGGACCATCTGACTTACGATCACAAGAAAAATAAATTGTACACGGATGCATTCGTTAAAGTGACCACCAAAACAGATACGTTGTACGGTACCGGATTTGAATCGGATGAAAACCTAAAACACTGGGTTATTCGAAAACCGCGGGGTGTTTCCAGCCGCCCCGCAGCAATAAATGTGGAGAGCCATTTTCGAGGGAAGAAGCAAAAGCAGACTACCGCTGCAATCAAACCTTCGGCAGAAAAGACGAAATAAACTCTTTAATGAAAAGTCAAGAAGATGGCCCGTTACAGGTTCTTTGAAAAAATCGTTGGAAGTGTTTCCATTCTCATCCTCATTCTCGGATGGGGATTTCCCGCCTTTTCGCAGGAAAAGTCGATTAATCTGGCCCGGCTGATGCACGCCGATTCCCTTATTTTTCAGAAAAAAGACGGCCAGGAAATCTTTCGTTTTATGGGGAATGTGGTTTTCGAAAAGGGTTTCAAATCCCTGACGTGTGATCAGTCCGTTTATTATCGGCAACAGGCGTTCGCAATTTTCACCGGGAAGGTTGTTATGAATGATTCCGGCCGGATTTTACGGGCGGATGAGGTGATCTACTACCAGCGCCCGGAACGGGAAATCGCCAGAGGGCACGTCCGGTTTACCAACGGGAAGAAGGAACTGGCCTCAAATCTTCTTAAATATTCGGACGTCACTCAAAAGGCTCTTGCCACGCAGAACGTGGTGTTTCGGGATTCCCTCAATTCTATCGAGCTGTTTGCCGATAGCCTTATTTACTGGGTGGATAAGGATTACGGCGAGGCGAGGGGAAATCCAAAGCTGATTCGGAGGGATTCGACGGGAGCGGTAGAGGTTGAGATCCAATCCCGAAAACTGGCGTATGACGGCAACAAATCCGTAGCGGTGGCGCTTAAAGATGTAAAAATTACCAGGGGGGATGTTATCAGTTTTGCCGCAATTGCCCGATATTATAATTCTGAAGATAAGATTGTGATTACCGGGAAACCGAAAGTCTACCAGCGGGAAGATACCATGACAGCGGATTCAATTGAGATTTTTATTCACGGAAAGCATCTGGAGCGCGTCCATCTGATTGGGCATGGCCGCATGAGTTCAAAAAGGCATCTCCATCAAAAGATTTTGGAAGATTGGCTTTCCGGTCAGGATATCTGGATGAGCTTTAAGGAAGATACGCTGAGGGAAGTGACTGTGCAGGATCAGGCCATCAGTCTCTATCATGTGATAGAAGATGGAAAAGAAAAGGGCATTAATCAGGTTCTGGGGGATTGGCTGAAAATTCAGTTCCAAAAGGGGGATGTGAAGAAAGTGATTATCAAAAGCACACCGGGGCGCTCGCGCGGAAAATTCTATCCGCCCGGTGCAAAAGTGCAGCCCTTGAAACCATAAAGGAAACTGTCGAAAAAATGTCCGTATTAAAGGCCGAAAATCTGGTTAAATTTTATGGAAAACGAAAGGTCGTAAAGGGCGTTTCCATTGATGTCAAACAATCGGAAATTGTGGGGCTGCTGGGTCCGAACGGAGCCGGAAAAACCACCACCTTTTACATGATTACCGGAATGATTCGGCCGAATACCGGAACCATTATTCTGGATGATCGGGACCTCACGCGGCTGCCGATGTACAAACGGGCCCGTCTGGGGATTGGTTATCTGCCGCAAGAGCCGTCCATTTTCCGGAAATTGACCGTGGAAGAAAACATCCTGGCGATTCTTGAGATGCTTCCTATTTCCAAACAGGAACGTCGTCGGCGTCTGGAAATGCATCTCTCCGATCTTGGGGTAACCCATGTGGCCAAAAATAAGGGCTATAATCTTTCAGGAGGCGAAAGACGGCGGGTGGAAATAGCCCGGGCTCTGGTAACCCATCCCAAATTTTTACTGCTGGATGAGCCTTTTGCCGGCATCGATCCGATTGCCGTGGAGGATATCCAGAAAATTGTGAGCCAATTGCGGGAAAAAGGAATCGGCATTCTCATTACAGATCACAATGTGCACGAAACGCTGTCCATTACGGACCGGGCCTATCTTTTGTACGACGGACGTGTTTTAAAGGCGGGTTCGGCAGAATTTCTGGCCAGCGATGCGGAAGCCCGCCGGCTTTATCTGGGGGATAAATTTCGCCTGAATCGCTGAAAAACAAAGCCTGAGCCCAAAGAAACGGGACGGATGCAAAAAATAGAAACGGGCCGCCCGGCTCAAAGGGATGCAAAAACATTCCTGAGCCGAAAGAACCGGCCTTAATGGGGTGAGCAATTTGGAGGCTTTATTCCTATTTGAAATCGAAGGATTTTTCATTTAACTTTAATCTGGACGAAAATGCAGGTGAAACAATCGAGCCGAAAGCAGATGGTGATAAACTAAGTTAGGTGGTTTTATGTTAAATGTTTCGCAAAGACTGTCTCTGCAGCAGAAGCAGTCACCGCAACAGGTCTTGCTGTCAACGCTCTTGCAGCTTCCCTTACTGAATCTGGAACAGCGTATTAAAATGGAACTGGAGATCAACCCCCTTCTGGAAGAGGTCCAGGAAACGGATCTGGAAGAAGAGATGGAAGAGGAAGATATTCCCGAACTGAAACTGGAACAGGAAAAGGAAAAGGAAGACGGCTCTGAAGAGGCTGCTGAGGAGGAGAAAGAAGTTACCGTTGAAGAACAGGATGAAATTGATTGGGATCAGGTGCTGGGCGACGATGAAAAAGATGAATTCCGGATTCCGCGGGACTCCAATGTGGAAGAGTACGAGCGCCCCAAAGTCAATCAAATTTCACTTACAGATAAATTGTTGGAACAGCTTCACATGATTTCCGGTCTGACCGATGAGGAAGTGGCGATCGGAGATTACATCATCTGGAATATCAACAGCGACGGCTATTTGCTGAGTGATGTGAACGACATCGCCGAGAATCTTGGCGTCCCGGTTGAAAAGGTGGAGGAGGTTCTGAAGATCATTCAATCCTTTGATCCTCCCGGAATTGGCGCAAGAGACCTGCGGGAATGTTTGCTGATTCAACTTCGGGAAAAAAATGGCAGCAAAGAAGCCATTGAAATTTTGGAAAAATACTACGAGGATTTCAAGAACAAGCGCTTTGAGAAGCTGGCAAATAAAATGAAAGTGCCCATTGAAACCATTAAAAAGGCGCTTGAGGAAATCTCAAAACTCAATCCAAAACCGGGAGAGGGGTATTTTGCTCCTGAGTTGAATTCGGTGGTTCCGGATGTCATTGTGGAGCGGGTGGATGATGATTTCATCATTAGCCTGAACGATGCCTACGTTCCGCGGTTGCGCATCAACAAAATGTACCGAAAAATGCTGACCAACCGCAAGGGCACCCCAAAGGATGTCAAAGATTACATCCGGAAACGGCTGGAGGCGGCCCGCTGGCTCATCAACTCCATCGAGCAGCGCCGGGCAACGATTTTGCGGGTCATGCATTCCATTGTTGAACATCAACGGGATTTCTTCGAAAAGGGTCCGGGAAATCTGAAGCCCATGATCCTGAAAGATATTGCCGAGGATGTGGGAATGGATATCTCGACCATCAGCCGGGTGACCAACGGGAAATATGTTCAAACGGATTTCGGTGTGTTTGAGCTGAAGTCGTTTTTCAGCGAGAAAATGCGGAAGTCCAGCGGGGAAGAAATCTCGAATCGGGTCATTAAGGATCGCATTCGGGAGATTATTGAAAACGAAAATCACAAAAAGCCGTTTAATGATGATAAAATTGTCGAAATTTTAAAAAGCGAAGGAATCCCGATTGCGCGGCGTACCGTAGCCAAGTACCGCGAACAAATGGGAATTCCCGTAGCCCGGCTCAGACGGCAAATCTAAAATTTTGAAATGAAAGGATAACTCATTGGAACAGCTCTACGCAACAACAATTTTAGGCATTCGAACAGATAAAGGCGTGGCTATTGGCGGGGACGGGCAGGTTACGTTTGGAAACACCGTGATGAAGGCAACGGCCCGAAAGGTACGAAAAATGTACAACGATACGATTCTGGCAGGGTTTGCCGGAGCGGCGGCGGACGCCTTTACGCTTTTTGAAAAATTTGAAGCCAGACTTTCGGAATATCGGGGAAACCTCTACCGGTCGGCGGTGGAATTAGCGAAGGAATGGCGAACGGATAAGTACCTGCGCCGTCTGGAGGCTATGCTGGCGGTTCTGGACAAGGAACATGCGCTCATTATTTCGGGAACGGGCGACGTGATTGAGCCCGACGACATGATTATTGCCATTGGCTCAGGCGGCCCGTATGCCCTGGCCGCGGCCCGCGCCTTGCGAAATCACACAAACTTAAATGCGGAAGAATTGGTACGCGAGGCCTTAACCCTTGCTTCTGAAATCTGCATTTACACCAACTCAAACATTGTGATCGAAACCCTTTAAAAAATTGAAGACAGGACAGTGACGATGAAAAAGGAAATGAAAGAATTAACCCCTCGAGAAATTGTAAATGAACTGGACAAATATATCATTGGGCAGGACAAAGCTAAGAAGTCGGTTGCTATTGCCTTGCGAAACCGCTGGCGCCGGCTGCAGGTAACGAATGAGCTTCGGGAAGAGATCATGCCGAACAACATTATTATGATCGGCCCGACCGGTGTCGGAAAAACAGAAATCGCCCGGCGTCTGGCGAAATTGGCCGGAGCTCCGTTTATTAAAGTGGAAGCCTCGAAATTTACGGAAGTGGGGTACGTGGGACGCGATGTGGAATCGATGATTCGCGATCTGGTCGATTTCGCCGTCAATATGGTAAAAGCCGAACGCACCGAAGAAGTCCAGCCAAAAGCCCGGCAAATTGCCGAGGAACGCCTGTTGGACCTCCTGTTACCGCCCATTCGCCGAAAACAGGAAGATCGGGAATTTGAAGTGGGGGAGGAAGTTGAAATTCAAGAAATGCGCGAAAAAAACCGGGAAAAACTGCGCAATCTCCTAAAAGAGGGAAAACTGAAGGACCGGGTTGTGGAACTGGAAATTCCAAAATCTCAAAACCCCATGATGCAGATTATCTCGCCCGTGGGCGTGGAGGAAATGGGATTTAATTTCCAGGATCTCCTGGGGGGAATGATGCCCAAAAAGGTCAAAAGGCGAAAAATGACCGTTGACGAAGCTGAAGAGTACCTCACGCAGGAAGAGGCCCAAAAGCTCATCGATATGGACGATGTGATTAAGCAGGCCATCGACCGGGTGGAAAATTCAGGAATCGTTTTCCTGGATGAGATTGATAAAATTGCGGGAGGAAAATCCTCCGCCGGCCCGGATGTGTCCAGAGAAGGCGTTCAGCGCGACCTGTTGCCGGTGGTGGAAGGCACCAACGTCATTACCAAATACGGAATGGTGAAAACGGATCACATCTTGTTTATTGCTTCCGGGGCGTTTCACGTGTCCAAGCCGTCTGACCTGATTCCGGAATTGCAGGGACGTTTTCCCATTCGTGTGGAGTTGGAAAGCCTGACGGAAGAGGATTTCGTGAGAATCCTGACGGAACCCCAGAATGCACTGATTAAACAGTACACGGCTCTGCTATCGACTGAGGGTGTTTCGCTGAGTTTTACGAAAGATGCCATTAAGGAGATTGCCCACATTGCATCGGAAGTAAATGACCGGACAGAAAATATCGGAGCCCGACGGCTTCATACCATTATGACCACATTGCTGGAAGACATTCTTTTTAACGTGCCGAATGTGAAGGAAAAAGAGATTAAAATCGATAAAAAACAAGTGCATGCCACCCTGGATGAAATTGTTGAGAACGAGGACCTAAGTCGATACATTCTTTAAATTGAAGGAGGAAGTGGTGAAACGAGATTTTTTGGCAATTACGGATTTCACACGGGATGAAATCCTCGAAATATTGGAAATGGCGAAAGAATTAAAAAAAGTCCAGAAAAATGGCAAGGACTACAAGCCGTTAAAAGGCAAGTCGATGGCCATGATTTTTCAAAAACCTTCTGCGCGTACGCGGGTTTCGTTTGAAACGGGAATGTACCAGTTAGGGGGACATGCCATTTATTTGTCGCCGACCGACATTCAAATTGGCAAACGGGAAGCTGTTTCGGACATTGCCCGTGTTTTATCCCGTTACAACGATATTATCATGGCCCGGCTGTTTGGTCACGAGGACATTCTGGAGCTGGCAGAATTTGCCACCGTGCCGGTTATCAATGCGTTGACGGATTTGCTGCACCCCTGCCAGGTTGTAAGCGATGTGTTGACCATTATCGAGAAAAAGGGCAGTTTGGAGAAGCTTAAAATCGCTTACATCGGCGATGGAAATAATGTGGCCAATTCCTGGCTGAATATGGCCTCCCGTTTGCCGATGAATCTGGTGTTTGGTATTCCGGAGGGGTATGAACCGGACAAGGAAATTTTTTCGATGGCAAAAAAGGCGGGAATCAGTCAGATTGAACTCTACCACAACCCCAAAATGGCAGCCAAAAATGCCGATGTCATTTACACCGATGTTTGGGCCAGCATGGGTCAGGAAAAAGAACAGGATCTGCGACGGGAGATTTTTAAGGAATATCAGATTGACGACGACATGGTTCAACTGGCCGACGATGACGTTATTGTCATGCACTGTCTGCCCGCACACCGGGGAGACGAAATCACCGACAGCGTCATCGATGGACCGCATTCGGTGGTATTCGATCAGGCTGAAAATCGGCTTCACGCCCAGAAAGCCATTCTCATAAAACTGCTGGGATCGGAATAGACGCGATGGCCTCATTAGAAGTTTCTCGCTTTAAGGAACGTGATTCGGAAGCCTGGGATCGGTTTGTGGAGAGTGCCAACAACGGCACTCTTTTCCACACCCGTAAGTTTTTGGGATACCATCCGCCGGATCGCTTTACCGACCATTCCCTTATTTTCTGGAACGGTTCGAAAATCGCCGCCGTTTTTCCGGCGGCCGAATACGTGGAAAATGAGGCCCGGATTCTCCATTCGCATCCGGGTGCGTCCTACGGGGGATGGGTGGTGCCGCGGGATATTCATTTGAAACGGTCGTTTGATCTGGTTCAGGCACTGATCCGGTACGCACGCAGCGAAAACTTCCGTAAAATTGATCTTACGTTTGCACCGATCTTCTACTCGCACGAAATCAACAATTATTTGGATTTTTCGCTTTTTATGAACGGATTTACCTATCGCAAGCGAGAGGTGTCCAGTTTCGTAACGCTCAATTTTACCGAGGATACCGTTCTGCAAAAGTTTAAGCCGGAATCCCGAACGGCAGTGCGCCGCGCGATGAAATTGGGGGTCACCATTCGTGATTCCAACGATTTTCCCCAATTTTATGAGATCCTGAAAAAAAATCTGAAAATGCGTCACAATGTGCAACCCACCCACACCCTGGACGAACTCCTTTTGCTGAAGAAAATGTTTCCGGATAAAATCCACCTGTACGGGGCGTACCTTGACGATCGGATCATTGCCGGTGTGGTGATGTTTCACTGCAATCCGCTGGTCAATCTGGCCTTCTACATCAGTCACGATGAAGCCTACCAGCAGTACCGGCCGGTCAATTTGCTTTTTTACGAGGTGTTTAAGAAAACGATTCGCCAGGGATTCCGCTATTTCGATTTTGGTATTTTTACCGTAAATATGGAGCCCAACTGGGGACTCGCCCGCTTTAAGGAAAATTTTGGCTCGAAAGGAATTTTCCGCGACACGTTTGTAAAGGTTCTTTAAAAAACGATGTGGGAGGCGGCATTTGACTAAGATTTTGCACATAGCTCCCTTTAATGTGGCCGGTGTTCCCATCACGTTTGTAAAGGCCGAACGCGAACAGGGCTTTTTCAGCCGCCTGATTACTCTGGCTCCCCATCCCTTTGGCTACGAAGAAGACATTTGTCTGAACCTGCCTTTTGCCGATTTATCGCGCTATTTCTGGATCAAAAAAATACTGACGCCTGCGCAGAGGCTTCGTGTGGAAAATGTTCATCGGATACCGGAGAAAATTCCTCTCCTCTGGAGGCCGGGTGCCGGCGAAAAATGGCTCATTGCCTTTCGTGAAACGCTCTGGGCAGGCAAAATCAAACGCCTGCAGGAAGAAATTGATTTCTGGAATTTCGATGTGTACCAATTGGATGGGGGATTGGAATTTTTCCGGGACGGACGCACGGTTCGGCAGCTTAAGAACAGAGGGAAGAAAATTATCTGCTGTTACACGGGAAGCGATCTGCGGGTGCGGGGAGTGATCCCCGAAATTGATGCGAGCGCAGACCTGACGGTGACGGTCGAATTCGATCACCTCTTTTACCATCCGGCCATTCACCACGTATTTTTTCCCTTTTTGCCGGAGAAATTTCACGTTTCTGAAAAGCCAACTTCCGGTACCCTTCGGATCGGGCATGCCCCGTCCAATCGACAGGCAAAGGGCACGGACCAAATTCTGAAATCTCTGGAAAATCTAAAAAGAGACTTCCCGATAGAGATTGTCTTGATCGAAGGTTTGGCGTATCGGGACGCCCTGAATGTAAAGCAGACGTGCGATCTTTTTGTCGATCAGATCGGCGATTTGGGGTACGGCATAAATGCGCTTGAAGCCCTGGCCATGGGGATTCCCACGGCCACCTCTCTGGTGAAGGGCTTTGCCGAAGCCTATCCCGACCATCCCTTTATTGATATTTCCGATGGAAAGATTGAAGAAAAACTGCGTCCGTTTCTGGGGGATTCAAAACTGCGGAAGGAAAAAGCCGTGCAGGGCCGCCGCTGGCTGGAAGCCCACCACGATGCCAGAAAGGTGGTACACCGGATTCACGAACTGGCCGGGATGGGGTAGATTGGGTGGATTGAGTTGTTGGGTTGATTGGGTTGATAGGGTTGGTTGAGTTGTTGGGGTTAATTGAGTTAATAGAGTTGGTTGAGTTGGTGGGTTGATTGGGTTGGTGGAGTTGATTGGGTTGGTGGAGTTAATTGGGTTGTAGGGTTGGTTGAGTTGGTGGGTGACTTGGTCTGAAATCTGTGAAAATGAAAGCCGATTTAGGGATTGACGATGCCTCTTGCAAAAATTTTAATCGGAACGTCGGGGTACAGTTTTGAAGACTGGAAGGGCGTGTACTACCCGGCAGATATTCCGAAGGGGAAAATGCTTGATTATTACGCAAAGGATTTTAAAACGGTGGAGATCAATTCCACCTATTACCGCATTCCCAATCAGGCGGTTTTTTATCATCTGAATCGGAAAACCCCGCCGGATTTTGAATTTATCTCCAAAGTTCACCAGGATGTAACTCACAAACGGCAGGGGGTTGAGGAATCGATGGGAAATCTGCATGACGTGTTGACCCCCCTGAAAACGGCCGGGAAATTGAAGGGGTTTTTGGCCCAATTCCCCTGGGGATTTAAATACACACCACAGAATTTAGAATATCTTCAAAAAATTAAAGAGCTGTCCGGCGTGTATCCCCTTTTTGTGGAATTTCGAAACCGAAGCTGGGTTCGGGACAATGTGTACCAATTTCTGGAAGACCACCAGATTGGCTACTGCAATGTGGATGAACCCCGCTTTAAATCACTGATTCCTCCACAGGATATTGCGACAACGCCCATCGGGTATGTGAGATTTCACGGCAGGAATACCCAGAACTGGTGGGGGCAGTCCGGCGGCGACCGCTACGATTACGATTACTCTCCGGAAGAACTCTCGGAATGGCTGGGGCGTATCCGGTCGCTGGCACAAAAAACGCAGAAAACCTATCTTTTTTTTAACAACTGTCACCTTGGGCACGCCGTAATTAACGCCAGGCAGATGGAAACCCTTCTGCGGGAGCAGGGGTTGTTGGATCTGGGGACGCCGGCTTCATGAAGACCAGGCTGAATTGGGTGTTTGTTAATTCCATTCAAATGTTCGCGGGTGGCGAAATTTGGATGCTGACAGCCATGCGGGGATTGCGGGACCGGGGCCATCGGATTAGCTTGATTTGCCGCCCGGGGACGGAATTGGCCCGGCGCGCGGCCGAGGATGGGTTCCCGGTTTTTACGATGTCTTTTCGCGGCGACTTCGACCCGGTCTCTATTCTGAAAGCAGCCAAGATTCTTCGAAAGCTTCGCCCTGACGGCATTCTTACAAATATGGACAAAGAACTCCGCATTGCGGGCCTGGCCGCTAAAATAGTGGGTGTACCGGTTGTACTGCCGCGCAGGGGAAGTGACTATCCCCTGAAAAATCATCTGGCGTACCGGTTTAGCTACACCAAACTGGCAACGGCTGTTTTGGCCAATTCGGAATCCACTAAACGAACCCTTCTGAAAAACGCCCCCTGGTTGCCGCCGCAACGGGTTCGGGTGATCTACAACGGCATCAATCCGGAGCCCTATCTTTCCCCGCCCAAAAAGAATCTGCGGGAGGAATGGGGTATTTCCGAAAATGATTTTGTGGTGGGTTTTGTGGGACAGTTGGATGAAAGAAAGGGGATTCAGGATCTGCTGGAGGGATTTCGGCAATTTGTTGAGACCCGAAAAGAAGCGACACTGTTTTTGTGCGGCGCAGGGCCGTTACAGAGCAAGGTGGAACAATTTGCCCGGGAGAACGGTCTTGAATCCCGGATAAAATTGGCCGGATTTCGAAATGACATTCCGGAGGTCATGAAAATGATTGACGTTCTGGTGCTGCCCTCGCTGTGGGAGGGGTTTGGCATTGTGGTTATTGAGGCCATGGCCGCGGCCCGGCCGGTCATTGTTTCCCGGGCCAGCAATCTGCCCGAAATTGTGTCGGAACGGGAGGGAATCCTCGTGCCGCCGCATGCCCCACAGGAACTTGCACGGGCCTTTGAACGTCTGGCCGCTCAGCCAGACCTGCGCCGGAAACTGGGAAAAAACGGCCGGGAACGGGTTCAGCGATTTTTTACACGGGATCGAATGATCCGTGCCCTGGAATCCTATTTTTTTGAACTGGTGAATGAAAGGCAAAAATGAGTTTCTGGAAACCCATCGAGCAGTTTTTTAAAAGGAAAAGCATGGGACTTTTGGAATGGGTGCTCAAACGAAAGCCTCTCCATCCGTCGCAGGTGGACTGGAAATCCATTCACAAAATTCTCGTTATTCGCCAGCACGATCAGTTGGGTGATTTTCTGCTTTCCACACCCGTTCTCCGGGCACTTCGGGACCGTTTTCCACAAGCGGAAATCTCTCTGCTGGTTCGAAGCTATCAGGAACCCGTGGCGCGCAACAATCGAAATTTGAATGACATTTTGGTGTTTCAGGAAGTGGGCTACAGATGGCGCCCGAAAAGCCTGTGGTCATTTCTGCGAAAGCTCCGGTCCGGATTTGATCTGGTGGTTGTGTTGAATACGGTTTCCCATTCAAATACTTCGGATGTTTTGGCCTGGCTCACGGGGGCCCGATATATTTTAGGGTCGTCACATCTGCGGTTTCCGGGAACCAGCCGGAATTTCTTCTACAATCTGGAAGTACCTTACCAGGATGACGGGAAGCACCAGAGTGTGAAAAATCTGGAAATCGTGTCCTATCTGAATGTTTCCACAACAAATTTCCGGGAAGAAATCACCCTGTTACCGGAGGAGCAGGCCTGGGCCAGACGCTATCTGAAGAAATTGAAATTTACATTTGATCGGCCGATTCTTGGCATTCACCCCGGAGCCGGGAAGATTGAAAATCGCTGGCCGGTTGAAAAGTTTGCCGAAACGGCAGAACGTTTCGGAAGGAAACACGGGGCTCAAATTGCCATTTTCCACGGCCCGAGTGAAAAAGCGCTTGCCGACAGGCTTTTAAAAGAGGTCACGGTTCCTGCCAAAATTATTTCGGACCTCACATTGCGTGAGTTTGCTGCGGTTATTTCACAGGCGGATTTGTTTTTAGGAAATGACACGGGAACTACTCATGTAGCGGCTGCAGTGGGCACGCCTCTGGTTGTGATTTTTGGTCCGACGGATCCCAACCAGTGGAAACCGTGGGGCGCGGAGTTTGTTGCCATCCGGGGGATTGACGAACGCTGCGAATCCGTTTCCGTGGAAGACGTGGTGACCGCCGGAGAACAGCTTCTCCTGAAAAAAGGAATCGCCCTGAATCAGACCTGACCCTTCAACTTTTCCCCTTAATCCGATTATTCCACCAAAAGAGTCAGACAAGAATCAATCCGGATTCGGAAAATCGGCAAAACAATCGCGTGACTGTTTACAGGAT
>JAADHR010000108.1:19614-24070 GCA_013151735.1 Calditrichota bacterium
TAATATTCCAGTTTGGTATCACCGGAAAGCCGTTTGCGAAAGACCCAGTACGACCAGGCCTGATAGACCAGCACAAACGGGACAAAAATCGCGGCTACAATGGTCATGATTTTGAGAGTGTAGGGACTGGAAGACGCATTGTAGATGGTCAGGCTCCAGTCCGGATTCAGACTGGACGTCATGACACGGGGGAAAAGCCCCAGAAAGGCAAAGACCGTACTAAAGACAATGGTGAGTGCGGTCATAATAAACGCCCATCCCGTACGGTTATTTTTGACGAAAAGCCGTACGGACAAAAGCGTTCCCAGAGCAATGACAGGAACCACAGCGGGGGCGAGTCCTTTTCTGGTAAAAATATCGGTACTGGTGAAGTTGAGAATAATGAAAAGAATAAAAAACACCACCGCCCAAATCCAGATTTTTTGAGCGGCCGCTTTGGCTTTTGCTTCGAGATTTCCGCTGATTTTGAGTGAAAGAAAAAGGGCACCGTGCAGGAGAAAAACCAGCACAGCGGTAATGCCGCCCACAAGCGCGTAGGGATTAAGAAGATTAAAGAATCCGCCCACATAATTCATGTGCCGATCGATGGGAACACCCTTTACGATATTGGCAATGGCCACGCCCCAGAGTAGAGCCGGTAAAAAGCTTCCGAAGAAAATCGCCCAGTCCCAGGTGCTGCGCCATTTGGGATGAGTGTTTTTGCTTCGAAATTCAAAGGCCACGCCGCGGAAAATAAGTGCCGCCAACATAAGAAAAAGGGCCAGATAGAATCCGCTGAAAAGTGTCGCATACCAATTGGGAAAGGCGGCAAACAAAGCCCCGCCAGCTGTGAGCAGCCACACTTCATTTCCGTCCCAGAAGGGGCCGATGGCGTTGATAACCAGCCGTCGGGATTGGTCGTCTTTTGCGATGAAGGGCAGCAGCATACCCACCCCGTAATCGAATCCCTCCAGAAAGAAGAATCCGATAAAAAGTACGGCAATCAGAATAAACCAGACTGTATTTAAATCCATTTTAACCTCCTATTATTCTTCAGTTTGCAGAATATTGGCGGTACCCGCTTTTGCATATTTTTTGAGCAAATAAATATCTGCCACAATCAAAACGCCGTAAATCAGGGTGAAGCCGATAAGAGAGGTCAGCACCAGGCCGGGGCTGACGGTATTTGAAACGGCATCCTTGGTTTTAAGCAGCCCGAATACAATCCAGGGCTGCCGGGCGACTTCCGTGAAAATCCATCCTGTTGAATTGGCGATGTACGGCAGAAAAAGTGCCCAGAACGTCAGTTTAAGCATAGAAGGCTTGATGGCGTAATCTTTTTTGCCTGCCAACAAAATATAAATGGCAATAAAAAGCATCAAAAATCCGGCCCCCACCATCAAACGAAACGTCCAGTATGAAAGCCAAACGGGCGGAACGTAATTCCCCGGGCCGTATTTTTGTTCGTATTCGGCTTGAATTTGATTGATTCCCTTAACCTCACCGGAAAGCTTGTTGTAGGCGAGCAGGCTTAGGAGTTTGGGAATCCGAATGGAAAAGATATCCTTGCGTTCTTTTTCATTTCCAATGGTGAAAAGGGACATGGCCGCCGGGTCTTCGCTGTTCCAGAGGGCTTCTGCAGCGGCCATTTTCATCGGCTGCACCTTTACCATGTGCTGTGCCTGGGCATGTCCCACAACAATCACCAGGGTAATACCAATTATGCCATAAATGGCCCCGAATTTCATCGATTTTTTATAGGCTTCTGCATCCTTGCTTTTTTTAAGTAAATGGTAGGCACTGATTCCAAGGACAAAAAAGGCGGCTGTTGAAATCCCGGAAAAAAAGACATGCGGAAATTGTAACCAGACGTGAGGATTGAAAATGAGAGCAAAAAAATCGGTCATTTCGGCGCGCCCGTTCCGCAGCACATAGCCTACCGGCTGCTGCATGAAAGAATTGGCGGTCAAAATCCAGAACGCCGAAAGATTGGACCCAATAGCCACCAACCAGATGGTTGCGGCATGTGCCTTTTTGGACAGCTTGTCCCATCCGAAAATCCAGACGCCGAGGAATGTGGATTCCATAAAAAAGGCCAGTAAGGCCTCAATGGCCAGCGGGGCGCCAAAAATATCTCCCATAAATCGGGAATACTGTGACCAGTTCATCCCAAATTGGAATTCCTGGACAATCCCTGTGGCCACGCCCATGGCAAAATTGATCAGGAAAAGCTTGCCCCAGAATTTTGTCATTCGGAGGTAAACCTCTTTCCCTGTCTGAACGTAACGGGTTTCCATAATGGCCACCAAAATCGAAAGTCCCAGGGTCAGTGGAACAAAGAAAAAATGGTACACTGTGGTGATGGCAAATTGCCATCGCGCTAATGCTACTGGATCCATAGAAACCTCCATTTTAATTGGAATTTTGGGTTAAAATGCACAAAAGAGCGAGCTGTTCTAAAAACTATTTTTTTCCGTCAGGGGCGGTTGTCCATCATTGAACGGTTTAATGAGCATCCGATTAACCACCCTTTTTGTGAGTACCGTTTGGCTTGGGTTCCAGATCGGAATCGCCGAAAATAAATTCAGAAATCATAGCTTCCTGTAATTGACGCATAAGGTAATGATCCTGTTTAACGAAAAACAGATGAATTTTGCAGTGCGAAACCAGCGGGCAGATATTGGGATTTTTAATGCACTCGTTCAAGGCAAAATCAAATCCCATCGCCTGCAGTATCTTGTAAAATGAAAGCTTTTCCGGGGGGTAAGTCAAAAAGACGCCGCCCCGTTTTCCCTGAGTGGTTCCAATGATGTGATGCTGTTTGAGCTTATAGATGATTTTTGTGGCGAAGGGTCGGGTAATAAAGAGTTTTTGTGAGATGGCTGCGAGGGAAATGGGGCCCTTCTGGTAATTTCCGGCCAGGTAGGCACAAATCCGAATGGCGTAATCGTATTCACGCTTGATTAAAACATTCATATATTATACCCAATAGGTTTAATTATACCAATTGGGTCTAATATAAAAATCACGATAATAAATGTCAAGCATTATTTTAAATTTTTTTGGTTCTACTGGATTTCTTGTGGAAAAGACACTCTTTTTGGAAATAGAACCCGGCCTTTTGAACCCACCCCCTGACTCGGGGCTGTATCAAAAGTTCTTTTTTTTGAAAAAAAATAAATACTTGTCATTGTGAGGAGCGAAGAATGAGCGACGAAACAATCTCATAACATATTGTAAATAAGGGGATTGCTTCGTCCGCCTTAGGCGGACTCGCAATGACAGGTTTTATAAAAATGAATCTCACGACTGTAGTTTTAAACTTGTGATACAGTCCCCCGGAGGGAGGGTTAGAAATAGAATGATTCTACCCAATACCTGTTAAATGAGACGTTACACCGCGTCCATTCGGGAATAAAAAAGCGGGCTTTTCCTTATTTTTAAAGTGATTTCCCTGGTTTTCATTGTGTGCCGAAGGATCAAAGGCTCCGCAATTGGGAACAAGGCGAAAATTTTCTTGATTCTAACGAAAAAAAAGGATAATTTTTAATATCCTTCTAAATCCGGGGGGCGCTCGCCTCCTGAGGCAGATTTTTCGGTATTTAATTAGTCTGAAGAATTCATTAGCCACAAAGTCACAAAAACACAAGGCCATAATAAACAGTAAGATAAATAAATATCCGTTGAAATTGAAAACTATTCAAAGCGAACGGAGTCTCAAATAAACGGTTTGGGTCGAAACTAATTTTTTATTGAGGATACTGATGGAGCTTTCATTTCCCCCCAAATTGAATTTGGCCCGAATCCCAACCCCTATCCAAAAACTGGAACGTCTTTCGGAATGGCTGGGGGGGCCTACACTCTACATGAAACGTGATGATTTAACCGGAATCGGATTAACGGGCAATAAGGTTCGAAAACTGGAATTTACTCTTTACGAGGCCCTGCAAGAAAAGGCTGATACGGTGATTACGTGCGGTGGGATTGGGTCCAACCATGCCCGGGCAACGGCTGTGGCCGCCCGCCAATTGGGGTTAACACCCGTGCTGGTTCTTCGGGGAGAGCCAGAGGACTACCCGGATGGCAATTTGCTTCTGGACTCGCTTCTGGGGGCCGAATTAAAATTCATTTCCAGGGAAGATTATTCGAATTCCCGCGATGAAATAATGCATGAATTAGCCAGTCGTCTGGAGCATCACGGCCGCCATGCCTATGTGATCCCGGAAGGAGCCTCGGATGCTGTGGGAGCCTGGGGGTACGCCGGGGCCTTCAGGGAAATCCTTCAACAAATGGCCGAACAGAATCTTGAATTTGATGCCATTGTATTTGCGGTCGGGTCCGGAGGCACACAGGCTGGCCTGCTGATTGGCAGAGCCGCTTCGGGCTGGCCGGGTGAAATTCTGGGGGTCAATGTGTGTGACGATGCGTCCTTTTTTAAAAACCGAATTGGGCACATTCTGAATGAGTTTCAACAAAA
>JAADHR010000108.1:24124-33571 GCA_013151735.1 Calditrichota bacterium
GTGGGGCGCGGCTATGCTTTGAGCCGATCGGAAGAATTGCAGGTTATTAAGCAGGTCGCACAGTTGGAGGGAATATTTTTGGATCCCACCTACACGGGCAAGGCCATGTTGGGTTTGATGGACCAAATTAAGAAGGGCCGGTTCAAAAGGGGGCAGTCTGTCTTGTTTATTCATACCGGCGGGATTTTCGGATTATTTCCCAAGCGAAAGATATTTTTTGGCGGCCCGGACGCCCCGGAATTTCCGGATGTGGCTGTTTAATGGAAAAAACAGAGTCGAAACACGTTGAGTCAGAAAAACATCCTATTGGATCCGCGGGAACTGCTTCCTATTTATAAAACACTGTTTCAGACTATTGGGCCCAGACATTGGTGGCCGGGGGAAACACCGCTTGAAATCATGATAGGTGCCATTCTCACACAGAACACAAGTTGGAAAAATGTTGACAAAGCAATTACAACTTTGAAAGAAAAATATGGACTTTCTCTGGAAAAATTGCAGCGCATTTCCGAAACTGAACTGGCCCAGGCCATTCGTTCGTCCGGGTATTATAATCAAAAAGCTAAGAAAATAAAGATTTTTGTCCGATATATTTATGAGCGCTACGCGGGTTCTTTGGAAAAAATGGCCGAGCAGCCTCTTGAAAAACTGCGGGAGGAGCTCTTAACCCTCTACGGCATTGGCCCGGAAACGGCTGACTCCATTTTGCTTTATGCGCTGCAAAAGCCAACATTTGTGGTGGATGCGTACACGCGGCGTATTTTCCTTCGGCACGGCTGGATGACGGAAAAGGCCACGTATGAGGAAATTCGTCAGTTTTTTATGACACATTTGCCCCGGGATGTTCAACTTTACAACGAATTCCATGCGCTGTTGGTTTATGTTGGACATCACTTTTGCCGACGAACCCCCCTGTGCGATGCGTGTCCCCTGAACGACTATTTTTCGAAAGAGGATCGGCCATCATTTTAAAAATGGGATTTGGAAATTATTCTGTTAAGCGTGTACAAAAGTCCAGAACGAATCTGACGGAATAATTGTTTTTGAGAGAACTGAGAGGTATTTATGATTTTATTTTTGGTTACAATTACATTAACGGCTCTGTTTTTTTTGATCTTAATCGGCGTGAGCGTCTATTGGAAAAATCCTGCCGCGGCCGTTGTCAATTTTTTTGGGCTGCTTCTGATAATGGCTTCGGCCTATCTGGAAATTCGGGGGATCCAGACACGCGTCACGCTTTTGGCCGCCATGACGTCAATCGGAATGATCCTTCTTGCCAATTTCATTCTGGCGGTTATTATGATTCGTCGCAGCGGTAAAACCGATTGGACATGGCAGAAAAATTGGAACGAGATTTCCAATAAAGTGGATTACAAGATGATCTTTGAGGAAAAGGTTTTCAAAGATGAACTGGATCTGAATGAAAATGAAGGCATGACGGAAAAACTCCAGGCGCTGCAAATGTGGAAATTGGGCAATGATGCCTATTGGGCCCGCACCTTTGACGATGCGCTGGAAAAATACGATTTTTCGTTAAAATGGGAACCCACAAGCATTGCGTGGATCAATAAAAGCGGCATTCTCATTGAAACCGAACGTTACCAGGAAGCCATTGATGCCTGCGATGAAGCCATCAAAAAAAATCAGGAACGCATTGAGGCCTGGATTAATCGGGGGATCGCGTACGACCGTTTGCGCCAATCCGACAAAGCCATCAAGAGCTTTGATGAAGCGCTGCTCATCGACCAGAGGAATGTGGAAGCCTGGACGCATCGTGGAAATTCCTATCGCAAATTGGGCAAATTTGAAGAGGCCATGGAGAGCTATGACAAAGCGCTCGCCGTTAGTGATGATTTTCTGCAGGCCTGGTACCAGAAGGGTGTGACCCTCAGCAAAATGAATCGGATTGAAGAAGCGCTGGTCTGTTTTTCTCAGGCCGCCAAAATTGACCGGTCCTATTTTATGGCATTTTACAATCTGGGGAATTCGTACAATAAACTGGATCGCAATGAAGAAGCGGTAGCGGCGTACATGAAAGCCCTGAAGTTGGCGCCGGATTTTAACGAGTCCTGGAACAATCTGGGAATCGCTTTGAGTAAGTTGGGGCAACTCAAGGAAGCCATTCGGAGCTATCAAAAGGCCATTGAGATTCGGCCGGATTATTACGAAGCGTGGATTAATCAAGCCCTGGCCTACGAGAGCATCAAGAATTATTCCCGGGCCCTGGAGAGTTACGAAAAATTTCTGGAACTGGCACCGGAGGACTTTCAAAAGCACATCGCCATTGCTGAACGGAGAGCCGAGGAATTACGCAAGAAATATAATCTTGGCAAACCCTCCGGATTCCGTTTTGGTTTTTCCTTTTCGCGAAAAAAGAAAAAAGCGGCTGAGATTCCAAAAGAAGAGGTTGTTTTGGAAGACGACAACTCCGAGGCTGTGCTGCCGTAATCGTAAAAACACGTTGATTCGGTTAAACAAGGGGATGGCCATTCTCCGGGTGCGCCTGTAGCCCGTTTCAATTTTCTCATTGGGAGGAATCAGTGAACGCACTTTTCTTTGATGGGCAGAACCTTTCCTTCACGTCCATGTCCAGACCTGCACCGGAAACCAACGAAGCCCTCATTCGCGTCCGTTATGCAGGTATTTGCACGACCGATCTTGAAATACTGAACGGATACATGTCCTTTCGCGGGATTCCCGGTCATGAGTTTGTGGGCGTGGTGGAAGAGTCCCCTGACCCGGAGTGGATCGGCAAGCGGGTGGTGGGCGAAATCAACATCGGCTGCGGAACGTGTCCCGCCTGTCTTGCCGGACTCGAACGCCACTGTCCCAATCGGCGGGTGCTTGGAATTCTGAACAAGAATGGTGCCTTTGCGGAATATCTTACGCTGCCGCTCAAAAATCTTCGGGAAGTGCCCTCCTCCGTTTCTGACAAGGAAGCTGTTTTTACTGAACCCCTTGCGGCCTCGCTGGAAATTTTGGAACAAATTAAAATTGAACCCAATTGGTCCGTTGTTCTTATTGGAGATGGAAAATTAGCGCAGTTAATCGCCCGGGTTTTGGTAAATGTGGGGGTTCACTTGCGGGTCGTAGGAAAACATCCCGAAAAACTCCGTCGGTTTTCCGAGCTGGGTATTCAAACCACCCTTTTGCAAAAAGCGGATTCCCTTCCGAAGCACGATCTGGTCATCGAAAGCTCGGGGTCCACCTCCGGCTGGGAGTTGGCTGTGTCTTTGGTGCGTCCAAGAGGAACAATTATTCTGAAAAGCACGTATCATAAAATGTTGAAAATAAATCCTTCCGGTTTGGTGATCGATGAAATTACAGTGGTTGGTTCCCGATGCGGGCCGTTTCCACCGGCGCTTCGCTTGTTGCAGAATCGAAAGATCAGAATAGATGATTTAATTTCAGCGGAATTTCCGCTGGAAAAGTGGCGCGAAGCCTTAAACATGGCTCAACAGCCGGATGCTTTGAAAGTTCTTTTCAGGGTGTCGTAAATGGGGAAGCTGTACCTCAAACGTCTCATTTATTTGACGGGCTTTACGGGCAGCGGCAAGAGTACCCTTGGGCCTCTTCTCTCGGATGCCTTCTCATGGAGATTTGTGGATCTGGATACGGAAATTGAAGCGCAACTCCGAAAGCCTGTTCCCGTCATTTTTCGGGAAAACGGGGAATCTCTTTTCCGGTCAGCCGAAACGGACATTCTTCAGCGGCTCAGTGAGGGAACCGAAATGGTGGTTGCTCTGGGGGCAGGGACAATTGTGAATCCCCTCAATCTTCAGCGCGTAAAAGAGTCCGGCGTTTTGATTTATTTGATGGCCACTCCGGAAGATATTCTTGGGCGGATTGCACGTACAGAAAAACGGCTTCTTTTTCTCTCAGGCAACTCCGATCAGCCCTTGACCGATCAGGCGCTTTTGGAAAGAATCCGATGGCTCATGGCGCTTCGAAATCCCTACTATTTGCAATCGGATATTCACATTTCGACGTCCGGAAAAACGATTGAGGCTGTTCTAAATGAAATTATTCTTGATCTTAAGCTGAAATAATTCCTTGACAAATTGAAATTTTCCTCCTAAATTTTACACAATTTACAAACTTGTAATTCCGCATCTAAAACAGCCCTGACCGTTAGAAAGGAAAATCTATGAAAGGATTATACAAATGGGCTCTGATTTTGGTTGGGTTTATGTCCTCCGTTTCCTTTTCCCATGCACAGCTTGTTACCCAGGCAACCGTTCAGCGTCCCTACGATCCCGTCATCATAAAGGCATCCCACTTTCCGGAGTTTGTGGGACAGCCGATTTCTTCTCTGCATATCTGGGTGTACCACGATTCCACCGGAGCGTGGGGCCCCATTCCTTTTCAAATTGATCCGGTGAGTACCAACGGATCGTATTTTGGATACAAAAGCGGTTTGCTTTCCCAAAGGGATGAAGTGCTCTTCATGGCAAAAGATCTGGGAGACCGTGTCCCCGACGGGTATTGGCCGGCAGATGATTCATCCAAAGTGTTTCCCCGATACGAGATTTTTGTCCGGGATACTCTGCACCCCTCCCAATCGGGATGGGCCTATTTTTTTGAATCGGCCTCTTTGGATTCGGTGAGCCCCGTGGACTACGTGGATTACGATTCTGTAAACGATAAAATCCTGTCCGGAAATTACCAGATAGGATTCGGCGAAGATAACGGACTCCCCAATACAATCGTTATTCCTCAGGCAACCCTCCATCCGGATACGAGTTTTTTTGAGCGATTTAAATTTCGCTTTAAAGTTTACGCCAAGAAGAAATTTTTGTGGACCTGGGTAACCAAAACGATTGTACTGTCAGAAATGGACTTACAACGCGTTCCCAACGATAAGTTTGTAGATGGGCCCGTTCGCGTGATTTACCCCCTTTCAGTGAAAATCTACATCAAAACGGGTTTCTCGGGGGTTCCCCCGCTGGAAGAAGGACCCTACGCCCTTCCCATGACATTCTACAAAAATTCACTGCAACTGGATGCAAAAGATCTGAATATTTCACTGACGGACTTGCCCTATGGAATTGATGCGAAATTGAAACTCATTCGTTTTTCGCTGGATTTTAATCAATATGCCACCGGAATGGACTATTACAGCAAATACAATTCGGCCGTGCTGATCGACGGTCAGCCGGATGCATTCAATTACACACTGGATCCGGGGCAGTTGAATTACTTTATGGTCCGGGGGGACCAGGGAACACTGGTAACAGTTGAATTGGTGCCCCGGATTGGTCAGTCGCAAAAGCCGTATTACTGGGACAAAAATAATCCCCTGAATACTACTGGGGACGGGACATCCGATACCGGGGACAAACGCTCCTATGGCGATTCCGGATTTTTGATCACCGGCGAAAATATTACGGGGAAAATGAATTTTGTGAACTACACCTATTTTTTCCCGCCCAATCAGCCGATTGATCTTGGCGATTCGCTGGTGGCGAATATGAAAGATCCGCTCGCCGTGCAGATTGTTCCGCAGACATTTGATACGATTCCACCTGCGCCTGTGACCAATCTGTTGGTCATGAGTGTGCGCGATTCTTCCGTGGTGTTGTCCTGGGCAGCCCCCGGAGACGATTCAACGGCCGGAACGGCGATGGCATACGATTTGAGGTACTCTACTTTTGCGCCGTCACTGGTCAGTAATCCCATGATTGTTTACAAATACGCATCCACACGGGTTTTGACGACACCCAATCCGGCTCCGGGCGGAACCATCGAAAGCTGTGAGGTCAGAGGATTAAATCCCCTGAAAACCTACTATTTTATGTTGACCACCCTGGATGACGCCGGGAATCGATCGGCACTTTCAAATATCGCACAGGCAACCCTTCTGGACGTGGAGCTTCTGGATTTTTCGGTTCAAGTTAATGAAGCCGGTGCGGTTTTGCAGTGGAAGACGGCTTCCGAACGCAATAACTACGGCTTTGAGGTTCAAAGAAAACGGTCTGGTTCCCATTTTGAAAAAATCGGGTTTGTTCCCGGAAACGGAACAACAGCAGATCCCCATGTGTACAATTTCACCGATTCCACTGTTACACAGGGAGAGGTAACCTACCGTTTGAAGCAGATTGATTTTGATGGGAAATTTACCCTGTTAAAATCCGTCACCGTTACGGTCAACCTGCCAAAGCAGTTTGAGCTGGCACAGAATTATCCCAATCCATTTAATCCGGACACAAAAATTCGCTTTTCGCTTCCGGAGCGGTCGTTTGTAACACTTACCATTTACAATAATCTGGGGCAGGTTGTCAGAAAACTGGTCTCTGAAAATCGACCCGCTGGAGCGTACGTGGCTGTTTGGAATGGCCGGGATGACATGGGGCAGCCGGTTTCTTCCGGAGTTTATTTTTACGAAATAAAGGCTGGAAAATTTCACAAAATCCGAAAAATGCTGCTCATGCGGTAGAGGGTTTTTGGGCTTTTTCACTACGGAAGTTTTTTGTTAAGAGTGCCTTAGACCATCACCACAATAAATTGTGGTGATGGTACAAAGGAAGGGGGGCTAAAGCGTCTTGAACAATCACCACAATTCATTGTGGTGAGAGATGGTACAGAAGGGTCTCACCACCATTCATTGTGGTGCCGGAGTGTGGTGATGACTTTCGGCAGAAAACGGGTTAGGAGATAGTTTTATGAAAGCTTTATTTTTTAGAAAAGGATTACTGATTTTAGTCGGATTGTGGTTTGTGTGGGTGTGTCCCCTGCACGCGCAAACCCCTTCCGATTTAAGATTAATTCAACCCGTGGTTTTGACGGGTGCGCAGGTTCCCGAATTGGCCGGAGCGCCGGTCGGGGAAATCTCGTTGTGGGCCTTTGATGCCGCCACAGGAAGCTGGAAAGCCCTCCCGTTTCAGATTGACGAACGCGGCCCCTCCGGTTCCTATTTCAGTACGGATAACGGTGTTCTGGACGCAAATGACGAGCTCGTTTTCATGGTGAGCGATTTCGGCGATGCTGCGTCGGACACGAACTGGATTCCGGACACCGCCAGCCGAAATTATCCGCGATATGAAATTGTGGTGACCGATCCGCAGAACCCGGAGTCTCATGTGTACGGCTATTTGTATCGGGTTATTCCGCCGGCCGTTCCGCCGCCTGTTCCTCCTCTTGTATCGATTGATCCCAAAACCCAGGAGATTTATTCTGATCATTACAGAATTGGTTTTGGACAAAACGGTTTGCCGAATAAAATTGTCGTTCCCGTTTCCGCCGGGGGAAACGGCCGGGATTTTCTGGACCGACTCAAAATCCACATTGTGGCTGAGGTAAAGGGATTCAGTGGCCCTACCCAAATTCAAATCACTGAAAATAGTATTCACAAACAGGGAATCAAATTCAAAGTGGGCCCGGTGCGGATTATCCGAAGCATTATTTTTAAAATTGTGGTCGATCTGGGAGCCCTCGGACAAATTGAATCTCCCGACACTTATTATTTCCCCATTTTTTTCTACCCGTACTCCATGGCGGTTCAGGCCGACAGCATCGATCTGAGTTTGACGAATCAATTAAGTATCAAAATATTGTCTGTGCGCTATTCGCTGGATTTAAATCCGAATGCCTCGGGAATGAAATTCTACAACCCAAATAATTCGGGGATTTTAATTGATGGCCAGCCCGATCCGGTTAATAAAAACATTCAGCCGGGTTTGAATTATCAGATGGTAACCGGAACTCCGGGAACACTGGTTTCTTTGATAGAGGTACCGGACATTGGAAGCCAACAACAACTTTATTATTGTGAAAGCACGACCGGCAGCACCTGTGATGGTACATGGGACACCGGTGACAGCCTTTCCTACGGAGATGCCGGTTTTCGCGTGACGGGAACCAACATTCAGGGTGTGCTCAGATTCTGGAGCACCCTCTATATGCTTCCGGGAAATCAACCGGCAGACACCGGCGCAAAATTGTTAGACGATACTCAAAATCCCTTTACCCTTTCGCTTTCTCTTCAAAATTCACGGGTCTCTGTTACGGAAAATGGAACTTGGTCAACAGCACCTGTCACATTTCAGGTTCATGCCGCTTATCCCAACCCATTTCGAGCGAACGTGCCCGGGGCACAAACCTATTTCAGCTACGTTTTGCCCCGGCAAGCGGCTGTTTCGATTACCGTTTTCGATATTACCGGTAGAATCGTTCGCAAAATGAACCTCCCGCTGCAATTGCCGGGTTCGCATGCCGTGTCCTGGAATGGTACGGACGCCTCCGGGGCACTTTTGCCTGCAGGGATTTATTTCTACCGGATTCAGGCCGGTCGCTCTTATGCCACAAAAAAACTGCTTTTAATTCGATAAAATGCCGGCATACGTAAAAGGAGTTATGAGTTTATGAAGGGCTATTCAAGACTGGGCGCGGTTATCGCCGTATTATTTTTTTCCGTTTTCGGATCGTGTAAAGTCGATCAGGGGCTTAGTCCTGATCTGGGAGTGATTAAGGGCCGGATTTTCTTCAGTCACCGTACTTCTGAAATCCTTCAAAAAACGGATGAAATTCGCGTAGCCGTGGCCAAATCCTTTCCCCCGACGGAATTTACGGAACTCATCACCAGCCCGCCGCTGAACAAATGGGCCGGCGATACCCTGGAGTACGAGCTTTACGTTCCGTTTGGTACGTACAACATTTTGGGGGTTGTCTGGAAGGGAAAGGGGAAACCCTGGAACCTGTCGGATGTAATGGGCTATTATCACGACATCAACAGCTTTTTGCCCTCGCCCATCTCTGTGACGCGTGAGAAAATGGAAATTGATTCCATTAACGTGTACGCGGATTTCGATTACGTGATTCGCGAGGCCACTATTTGCGGGACCATTACCTACAGCGGAACCTGGCCGAAGGATACGGAAATCATGGGAATCGGGGCCTTTAAAATTCCCCCCGATCCCACGAATGTTTTCAGCTTGCTGAATGTGTCTTCTGCAAAAATAGGCATTCCTATTTTTGTATCGACCTATCGGTACTGTTTGCCGGTGAGTGCCGGAACGTACAAATATGTGGGGCTTTTTTGGAAGGCCAAAGGCACACCATTTACCGATATTCGCTATCTGGGATTTTACGCCGATCCCGACTCGGCATCGAAGCCGGGGGAGGTTTCCGTCGTCAAAGGGGAAACTCGCACGGGCGTTGATATTCATGTGGATTTTTCAACCTTTCGACCATAGGAAATATGCGGATGAATGTGCAACTGATGAAGACCATTATAAAGGGTATTTTGGGGGGTGGCGTGTTGGTCCTGGCGCTGTTGGGCCCTCCAAACAGTCAGGCTCAGACAACCGGAAAAATCTCCGGAACGATTCGTTCGGCAAAAGATCACACACCCCTGCCGGGCGCCGACGTGATCATTGAAAGGACTGTTCTGGGAGCCAGCGCTTCCCGGACGGGAAGATTTCTCATCGAAAAGGTTCCGGCCGGAGTCTA